>JALNXI010000014.1 GCA_023230425.1 Methanoculleus sp.
GAACTTGAACGGTCCGAGGCTGCCGCCGAAGTTCCCGGCGCTGATGAACTTCACGCCCGGAACTTTGGTTGCCGCCCGGATGCCCTCGGCCATCGCGGTCTTGATCGAGTCCTCGTCGACACCGTCGATGACGATCTCGTAGATGGCCTTTACGCCCTCGGGAACCTTGCTGCCCTCGACCCGGTCTCTCAGCGTCGGGCAGTAGGCCTCGTTCGTGCTTGCGCCCATGAACTTGTACTTCTTGCTCCCGATCTTCGAGCCGCTCGCGACGATGCCGCCGGGGAAAGGCGTGATGACACCGCAGACACCGCTGATAGCGTCGACCGCCGCCTGGGCGGCCACAAGAGCGGCCATCTGGTTCTCACCCATGATGAAGAAGTTGCCGCCCGCGACACCCTTGACGGCGCCGAACTCCTCCTCACCGATATACTCGCCCTCCATGATCGGTATAGCCCATACCGTCCTGCCGCCGACCTCGCGCTTCTCCTCAAACCCGTCGCCGAAGAAGTGGAGCTTGACCGGGAGTTTCTCCTGGACCTCGGCAACGACGTCAGCGAGGCCGTCAAAGACCGCCGTCGTCGGCGCGGTGAGGACGCACTCGGAGAGACGCTCAATCACCTGCGTTTTGAGTTTCTTCTTGCTGGCACAGATCATAATCGCGTAGCCGGGCCGCCCGTCGGGGGTCTCGTCAGGGGAGACGAAGCAGTCGATGCCCGCCTCTGCCGGACATCCGATGGTGGAGGTGGCAAAGCCGACGGCTTCCACTGCTGCCTTGTATGCCCACTCCTCGGTGACGGCGGTGATAATAGGCCGTGCTACCCAGGTCGGGAACGCTTCCGCATAGGTATCATCAATAGTAACGCCATTCAGTTCCATGGACAGAATACACCTCGTTTGCTACAATGTTACGATATAGACAGAATAAGGTTTCTTTTTTTCCCGGCGGCGCGGTGGTCGGGTGCCGGGAGCCACGGGAGTCCGAAACTGCGCGACCCCCCCGGCGGCCCCGCCAACCCACCGATATCCACTGTCCCGGCAAGGTAACCATAAATAGAATCAGCTACCGGGTTATGACACACTCCGGGGCCCCCTGGTTGCCCATTTCAGGCGTGAAACACCCATATACCACATACACGCGGCGGGGACCGGGTTAAACATACCACGGGCCGATAAACCACCCGGGCAGGCCCATCCGGAACGCACAGGAGACAGCGGGCGCAGGATCTGGACAGGTTCTTCCGGGCGAGCACAGATGTCCGGGGCGGAGAGAGAAGAATCAATGAATACAGAAACGGTTGCTACTCAAACCGCGCAGCGGTTGGCAGGCCCGGACTGGAGGTGGGACTGAGATAATCTCCAGTTCCCTGAGAGATTCAGCCTGCTCTCACCGCTGCTGGCCCGGATCGACCACCATTTTTCACCAGGAAACCCGATTTAAGGTTTAAGGCTTTCGTTTTGCCCTTACAGCAGAAAATGTGTTTGGCGGCGATATCCGGGGCATCGGATTAGCAGAACAACTGTTTTGATTTATAAAACCTGACAGGTAATCATAGTTCTGGAATATAAGACTGCCGAATTTCAGAAAGTTTATGTATATTCCTTGACAATTCTTTTTATATCGATTTTAAATCGATCAGATCTGGTGCGTGATAACCATGGCATTTGCATTGCACATCAATATGGAACGATGTACAGGCTGCAATAACTGCGTGGTGGCATGCCCGGTTGACGCTCTCGAGCTCCATACCGAAGATCCGGTAACCAAGGAGAAGATCTACAAAGTCAAGGACGGCAAAGCTGTCATCCTCGACTTTAACTCCGAGCTCTGCGCCGGTTGCGGCGTATGCGTCCAGGCATGCCCCTATGGAGTTATCAAGCTTGTAGGACCGTGGGAGAGCCGGGCAAAAGCCCGAAAAGTGGAAGTCTAGGAGTGATACTAGAATATGGCGCTGTTTCCAAAGTATTCTAAGACGCGGGAAGGACAGAACGTCGTCATGGAGCAGAGGCTCCTGAAGGCGGTCAACAACCTGATCCTGAACGCAGAGACCTGCACTGGCTGCGGCATCTGTGTCGATGCCTGCCCTGAGGAGGCGATCGTGCTCGGACCTGTCGGTGCGACACGCCGCGGGGCAATCGACTATGGGGTACCTGTTGATATCAACCCTGAGAAGTGTTCGTACTGTGGTGTCTGTGTCATCATGTGCCCCTTCAATGCGATGACACTCAAGGTCGACGGAGAGGAGAGGCTCCCGATCCTTGAGAAAGAGGGATTCCCCACATACGATATGGTCACCGTAATCGACGAGGAGAAGTGCGACCGGTGCACTATCTGTGAAGAAGTCTGCCCGAGGGACGCCATCGCACGCGATGTTCCCGCATTCGAAGGCGGCGACGAGGCCGGCAAGCCGCGTCAGTCCGCACTGCAGACCAAGACCACGTTCACGGTTGACACCGAGAAGTGCGACGTCTGCGGCATCTGCGGCGAGCTCTGCCCGAGCATCACCGTCGTCCGCAACCTCGCAAACCCCGCAACCGGCAAGATCGAAGGGGAAGTCAAGTGGGAAGAGAGCACCTGCGACGGCTGCACTATCTGCGTGGAAGCCTGTCCCCGGGAATGCATCACCCTCGAACGTGAAGTCATCAGCGACAAACTGCCCGGCAAGGTCGATATCCAGCAGGACAACTGCTGCACCTGTACCTGGTGCGTCCAGACCTGCCCCCAGGAAGCAATCACTGTCGAGAAGATCTTTGAGGGAGACATCGAGATCCACCCCGAGAAGTGCCCCGGCGGCTGCTCGACCTGCGTGGAGGTCTGCCCCTGCAACGCGCTCTACCTGCCCGCCCCCCTCCCGGCAAAGGAGATGAAGGGAGAGATTGAGGCCAATATCGCCATCAACAAGGACTTCTGTATCCTCTGCGGTGCCTGCGTCAACGCCTGCCCGAGCGAGGATGCAATCGTCCTGCGGCGGACGGGTATCCGGATGCAGGATAAGGAGACGGACCTCTTCAGGAGAATCAAGGAGAAACTGCTCACCCCAAGGACATCGAGGGTGAAGGAGACCACTCCTGGAGAGGTAGAGGTCAAAGTTCTGGAAGAGGCGTGAGGGATAGCCAATGGCAGTGAAGAAAGACTATAAGGACCAGAAACTCGCTGAGAAGCTCCGGGACAGGAAGTACTACATTCCTGACAGCAACCCCGAGTTCATCAAGGATGTGGAGAAGATCGGGCAGACGGCCGCCCACATGTGCTACCAGTGCGGCACCTGCACCGGTTCGTGCCCCTCGGCACCCCGGAGTTCGTACCGTATCCGGCTGTTCATGCGCAAGGCGATCCTCGGCCTCGAGGAAGAGATCCTCACCGATCCCGACCTCTGGCTCTGCACCACCTGTTACAGCTGCACCGACCGGTGCCCCCGGGATCTCGCGCCGACCGACGCGATCATGGCGATGAGGAACCTGGCGTTCAAGCGGGACATCGTACCGCGCAACTTCCTCCAGACCGTCCAGTTGATCTATAAGACGGGCCACGGCGTCCCGAACAACGACGCAAACCGTGCCGCCCGGAAGAGACTCGGACTGGAAGCGGAGCCTGAGACGACCCACAAGTACCCCGAATACCTGCCCGGCATCCGGAGGATCCTTGACCACTACAGGCTCAAAGAGAACGCAGACAGAATCCTCGCGGAGGGAGAGTGAAACCATGAGCGGGAACAAACACCAGTACGCATTCTTCCTCGGGTGCATCGCCCCGAACCGATATCCCGGCATCGAGGCTGCGGCTATCCAGACCAGCAAGAACGTCGGCATCGACCTCCTCCCCCTGAAGGGCGCAAGCTGCTGCCCGGCACCGGGTGCGTTCGGTTCGATCGACTTAAACGTCTGGTATGCGATGGCGGCCCGGAACGTCGTGCTCGCCGAGCAGATGAAGATGGACATCGCCCTGATCTGCAACGGGTGCTACAAGTCAATCTACGAGGTCAACCACAAACTGAAGCACAACGATGAACTCCGCGACGGGGTCAACGAAGTGCTCAAAGAGATCGATATGGAATTCAAGGGGACCGCCGATGTCTGGCACCTCGCCGAGCTCTACTACGACCCCAAGATCGTGGGCGTCAAGAAACTCGCCGACAGCGTCAAGCGCCCCCTGGCCGGTGCGAAGATCGCCGTTCACTACGGCTGCCACCTGATGAAGCCCGGCAAGGAGCGGCACTTCGGGGACACCGAGAACCCGATGTGGATGGAAGAACTTGTCGCCGCTCTCGGCGCCGAGCCGGTCCAGTACCGCAACAAGATGCAGTGCTGCGGTGCCGGCGGCGGTGTCCGCGGATACGATCTCGCGCACGCGCTCGATATCACGAACGAGAAGCTGATCAATATGCAGGAAGTCGGTGCCGATGCAGTCACCGAGGTCTGTCCGTTCTGTCAGCTCCAGTTCGACCGCGGCCAGATCGAGATCAAGGAGAAGTTCGGTGCTGAATACGGCATCCCGGTCCTGCACTACAACGAACTCCTGGGACTGGCACAGGGCATGAGCCCGGACGATCTCGCGCTCGACCTCCACGCCATCAGCGTTGACCCGTTCCTGAAGAAGATCCTGTGAGGTGCAAATACATGGCAGAAGTCAAGAAATACGAAGAGCCAAGAATTGGCGTTTTTGTGTGCCACTGTGGCACCAATATTGCGGGCTCCATCGACGTCAAGGCGGTAATGGAGTACGCGAGAACACTCCCGAACGTCGCCATTGCCGACGACTACCAGTACATGTGCTCGACCCCCGGTCAGAACAAGATCGCGGAGGCCATCAACGAGCAGAAACTGACCGGAGTCGTCGTGGCGGCCTGTTCTCCCCGCCTGCACGAGCCCACGTTCCGCAATGCGACCAAGGCCGGCGGCTTAAACCCCTTCCGGTTCGAGATGGCGAACATCCGCGAGCAGAACTCGTGGGTGCACATGCACCAGCCTGAAGAGGCCACCGCGAAGGCAAAGGACGCAGTCAGGATCGCCGTAGCAAAGGCATCCCTCCTCGAGGACCTCATCCCGAAGAGCGTCCCCGTAGAGAAGGCGGCGATGGTCGTCGGCGGCGGTGTCGGCGGCATGCAGGCAGCACTCGACCTTGCGAGTGCAGGCATCAAGACCTACCTCGTCGAGAAGACCCCTTCCATCGGCGGCAGGATGTCCCAGCTCGACAAGACCTTCCCGACGCTGGACTGCTCGCAGTGTATCCTGACACCGAAGATGGTGGATGTTTACCGGCATGAGGGCATCGAACTCCTCACCTACACCGAGGTTGAGGCGGTTGAGGGATATATCGGCAACTTCGATGTGACCCTCCGGAAGAAGGCGCGCGGCGTCATCACCCCGGCAGAGGCCGAGGCCCGCGGCATCGTCGGCGGCGGCTGTACCGGGTGCGGTGACTGTGCAACAGTCTGTCCGGTCATCAAGCCGAACCCGTTCGAGCTCGGCATGGCGCCGAGAAAGGCGATCTACATCTACCACCCGCAGGTCTCCCCACTGATCTACACCGTCGACTTCGACTCCTGTGTCAAGTGTGGTCTCTGTGTCGAGGCATGCGACACGAAGCAGGCGGTCGACCTCGAGGCGAAGGACGAGTTCATGACCGTCAAGGTCGGTACCGTCATCCTCGCCCTGGGATACGACATCTTCCCCATCGAGAAGAAGTTCGAGTGGGGTTACAAGAACTACGACAACGTCATCACGTCGCTCGAGTTCGAGCGCCTGATCTGCGCATCCGGCCCGACCGGCGGTCACCTCATCCGCCCGAGCGACGGCGCAACCCCGAAGAAGGTCGCGTTCGTCCTCTGTGCGGGCTCCCGAGACAACACCGGCGTCGGCAAGCCCTACTGTTCGCGGTTCTGCTGCATGTACTCGCTCAAGCACGCCCACCAGATCATCGAGAAGATCCCCGGTGTGGTGCCCTACATCTTCTACATGGACATCAGGTCCTTCGGCAAGATGTACGAGGAGTTCTACTACCGCATCCAGGACGAGGGTGCGAAGTTCATCCGCGGCAGAGTTGCAAACATCACTCAGGACCCGGTTACGAAGAACCTCCACGTCAACGCAGAGGACACGCTGCTTGGGCGACCGATCGACATGGAAGTCGATATGGTCGTGCTCGCAGCCGCCATCGAGCCCACCGCCGAGACCGAGAAGACGCGGAGACTCTTCGGTGTCTCCTGCTCGCAGGACGGCTGGCTCCTTGAGGCCCACCCGAAGTTGAACCCGTGCGGCACCACCACTGCCGGCGTCTACCTTGCCGGTGTCTGCCAGGGACCGAAGGATATTCCTGACACGGTCGCCCAGGCAGAAGGTGCAGCATCCGCAGCGTCCATCCCGATCCACAGGGGAGAGGTGGAACTCGAGCCCTACTTCGCCGTGTGCATGGAGGATAAGTGCGCCGGATGCGGACTGTGTGTCAACCAGTGCCCCTACCAGGCTCTCTCGCTCGTCGAGAAGGAAGGCCGCACGGTCATGCAGGTCACTGAAGCCAAGTGCAAGGGTTGCGGCACCTGCGGCGGGTTCTGCCCCGGCGGTGCTATCTGGATGCAGCACTTCGCAACCCCACAGATCATCGCACAGATCGATGCATTCCTGCTCGGAGGTGAGCAGTAAATGGCAGACGAGAACTGGAAACCCAAGATTATCGCCATCATCTGCAACTGGTGCTCATACGCAGGTGCAGACCTCGCCGGCGGCGCCCGTATCCAGTACCCACCCGACATCCGTGCTGTCCGTGTGATGTGCACGGGCCGGATCGATCCGCTCTTCATCCTGAAGGCATTCCAGGATGGGGCGGACGGGGTGCTGGTCTCCGGGTGCCACTTCGGCGACTGCCACTACCTTGAGGGCAACTTTAAGGCTGCAAAGAGGATGTTCCTCTTGAAGAGTGTCCTCAAGAACATCGGTCTTGACGACAAGCGTCTCCGGATGACCTTTGTCTCCGCATCTGAGGGTGCAAAATGGGGCTCGGTCATGACGGACGTCGTCAAGACCATCAACGAGCTCGGCCCAAGCCCGCTCAAAGAGTTTGCCAGATAAATACAATAATAAGACAGGGGATGAATACCAATGGCAACAATCAGAGTGAATTTGATCACGGGTCGCACGATCCAGCAGGGGGTGTCGATGGAGGCGGGGAAGGAAAAACCCGCCTACACCGCCGCCTGCGGGATTATCGAGCTTGACCCGGCGGACTTTAAGAAGCTGGGAGTTTTCCGCAACACGAACGTACGTGTCACCAGCCAGTACGGCAGTGTCATCGTCAAGGCGGTCGAGGCAACCCAGGGTCCCCATCCCGGTGTAGCGTATATACCGATGGGCCCATGGGCAAACATGATAGTCAACCCGAACACCTACTCGACAGGGATGCCCACGTTCAAGGGAACACCCGTCGAGGTAGAAGTCGCCAAGAGCGAACCCGTCCTTGGCTCACTTGAACTGGTGCGCAAAGGATGCAGAGGTGAACTGGCATGACGAAGACGGTAACCGATGTGGTCTGCCCATTCTGCGGGACACTCTGCGATGACCTTGAGGTCGTCGTCAGTGATGACGGAAAGAAACTCCTCGAAGTCTACAATGCGTGCGCCATCGGCGCCGAGAAGTTCCTCCACTCCCAGGCAAAGGATCGTATCACCCGCCCCCGGATGAGGCAGGAAGACGGTTCATGGAAGGAGATCTCCTATGATGAGGCAGCCGATTACACCGCCCGGATGCTCGCCGATGCGAAGAAGCCCCTGATGTACGGCTGGAGTTCCACAAACTGTGAGGCCCAGTCTGTCGGGTCCGAGATCGGTGAGGCTGTGGGAGCGGTCATGGATAACACAGCGACCGTCTGCCATGGTACATCCCTTATCGCGGTTCAGGATATCGGCATACCGAGCTGCACGCTTGGTGAGGTCAAGAACCGTGCCGACCGGATCCTCTTCTGGGGATGCAACCCGGCTCACGCTCACCCGCGGCACATGTCCCGCTACTCGATCTTCCCCCGGGGTTTCTTCACCGGCAAGGGGCATACGGGCCGCAAGGTGATCGTCGTCGACCCGCGTGTCACCGACACCGCCCGTGTGGCGGATGTTCACCTGCAGATTGAGCAGGGGCACGACTACGAACTCCTCGACGCACTCCGTGTGGCGTTCAAGGGCGAGCAGCTCCCCGACGTCGTCGCCGGAATTCCGAAAGCGAAGATCTACGAGGTCGCCGAGACGCTTAAGAGCGGCCGTTTCGCGATCATCTTCTTCGGTATGGGGGTGACCCAGTCGATCGGGAAGAACCACAACATCGATGCAGCCATCGCGGTCACCCGTGACTTAAACGAGTACACGAAAGCTGCCATTATGCCGATGCGCGGACACTACAACGTCACCGGCTCCGGCCAGGTCTGGGGCTGGCAGTTCGGGTTCCCCTTCGCGGTGGACCTCTCCCGCGGATTCGCCCGCTATAACCCCGGTGAGACAACCTCGAACGACCTGCTCCGCAGGGACGAAGTGGACGCCGTCTTCGTGCTCGGAAGCGATCCCGGTGCACACTTCCCCTTCAGTTCAGTCAGGAAGATCTACGACCTCCCGTCGGTCGCCGTCGAGCCGCATGAGACCCCAACCACCGAGATCTGCAAGGTCCATGTCCCGGTCGCCTTCGTGGGTGTCGAAGTGGGCGGGTGCGCGTACCGGATGGATAACGTGCCGATTGAGACCAGAAAAGTCGTTGATGCCCCAGAGGGCATGATGACCGACGAAGAGTTCCTGAAAAGCGTCCTCATGCGCGTCAGGGAGATCAAGGGGGTATAAGCGTGGCAGAATTTCTCATCAAGAACGGTTTCGTCTTCGACCCGATCCTCGGGATCAAGGGAGATGTGGCCGATATCGCCATCAAGGACGGCAAGATCGTCGAGACCAGTGCGGTCACGAAGCCGAAGATCATCGACGCCAGCGGTAAGACCGTTATGGCCGGCGGTGTCGACATCCACGCCCATGTTGCTGGTCCGAAAGTGAACATCGGCCGAAACTTCCGTCCGGAAGACAAGCTCTTCAACTGCACGCCCGGACACGGCATCGAGCGGATGCAGGGTGGGTTCTCAGTGCCCACGACGATCCGGACCGGCTACAACTACGCCCGCATGGGTTATACCACCGTGATGGAAGCGGCCATGCCACCGCTCTACGCCCGGCATACCCACGAGGAGATGCGGGACACGCCGATCCTCGACCAGGGTGCCTACCCGGTCTTCGGGAACAACTGGTTCGTGCTCGAGTACCTCAAGAACCACGAGATCGAGAACACCGCCGCCTACATCGCCTGGCTCCTGCGCGCCACGAAGGGCTACGCGGTCAAGGTCGTCAACCCCGGCGGCACCGAAGCCTGGGCATGGGGCCTGAACTGTGACAACGTTCACGATCCTGTTCCCTACTTCGACATCACCCCGGCCCAGATCATCAAGGGCCTCATCGAGGCGAACGAGTACCTCGGTCTGCCGCACTCGATGCACATGCACGCGAACAACCTCGGGAACCCCGGCAACTACACGACAACTCTCGACTCGTTCAAGCTCTCGGAGGGTATCAAGCCGAACAGCAAGTTCGGCCGCGACCAGGTGATGCACCACACCCACGTCCAGTTCCACTCCTACGGCGGTGACTCCTGGGCAAACGTGGAGTCCAAGGCGAAGGAGATCATGGGTTACGTGAACTCTCACGACAACATCACCATCGACATGGGTCAGGTGACGCTCGATGAGACCACGACGATGACCGCCGACGGACCGTTCGAGCACCACCTCACCGAGTTGAACCACTTAAAGTGGGCAAACGCCGATGTGGAACTCGAGACCGGATCCGGGGTCGTGCCGTATGTCTACAGCCCAAACATCAAGGTCTGCGCCATCCAGTGGTGCATCGGCCTTGAACTCGCGTTGCTCGCAAAGGACCCGATGCGGGTCTTCATGACCACCGACCACCCGAACGCCGGGCCGTTCATCCGCTACCCGCGGATCATGAAGTGGCTCATGAGCCAGGAGGCGCGCGAGCAGCAGATCGATGCCTTCAAGCACAAGGATAAGGTCGTCGATGCGACCAACCTCGCCGGAATCGACCGCGAACTCGACCTCTACGAGATCGCGCAGATGACCCGTGCAGGACCGGCAAAATCGCTCGGCCTCGCGCACATGTACGGGGGGCTTGCCCCCGGCCTCGAAGCGGATGTTGCCGTCTTTGACTTCAACCCGAACGAGTCTTATGTGCCTGATGATATCGAGAACGCTTTCTCGAACGCGAGACACCTCTTCAAGGCAGGTGTCCAGATCATCAGTGACCACGAGATCGTGAGCAACGGCAACAAGCGGACGCTCTGGGTGAACGCCAGGGTCAACGAGAACCCGCAGGTGATGCGTGACGTCAAGGAGAAGTTCCTCCGCTACTACACCGTCACCCTGAACAACTACGAGGTTTCCGGGCACTATCTCCCGAACCCGTATGTAATTGAGGTTGATGCAACACAGTGAGGTGAGAGAAGGATGGAAACAGTTACACTCACCATAAAGAACCAGCCCGGGCTATTCCTCGAGGCTGACAGCATCACCCCCGATGCATTCGCCGGGAAGAAGGCGGAAGAGATCGTCGACCTCCCTGTTTACGTGGGGAGGGATGAGCACCGGCTTGGAGACTTCTTCGAGGTCTCCGGCCGGGCCGGAGCAACCCCGGCAGAGACGAAGATCGTCGTCAACGGCGACCTTTCCCGGGTCAAGTACATCGGCATGAAGATGACCGGCGGCGAGGTCGTTGCCAACGGCAACGCCGACATGTACGTCGGCGCCTGGATGCAGGGGGGCAAGATCACGGTGAACGGGAACGTTGACGCCTTTGCCGGAACCGGCATGAAAGGCGGCGAGATCATCATCAACGGCAACGCCGGGAACTACCTCGGCGCCGCATACCGTGGAGACTGGCGCGGCATGGCCGGCGGGAAGATCGTCGTCGCGGGCAATGCCGGGAGCGATCTTGGCACCTTCATGAACGGCGGCGAGATCATCGTTGGCGGCGATGTCGACGTCCACGTTGCCACCCATGCCGAGGGTGGGAAGATCGTCATCAAGGGCAATGCAAAGAGGCGTCTCGGGGGCCAGATGGTAGAAGGCGAGATCTACGTCTTTGGCGACATCGATCTCATGATGCCCGGATTTGCATATCGCAAAGATGTCGATATCGAGGTGGACGGCACCAAAGGGCTGTTTGCTCTCTACGAGGGCGACCTTGGCGAGCGACACCGAAAGAGGAAAGGCCAGATGATCTACGGTAAGTTATACCAGCGGATCAGGGCCTGAACCCCTCTTTTTCTTTCGCGCATACGGAGCGGTGCCGATCTTAGGGGGATCGGATGCGGTACGCAGAAGTAAAGTAACACTAAGTATTACTCTTTTATGTAATACATCCCACCTCCAGAGAGGTATAATAAGTTTGCTCCCCAGTGCAATCGACTATTATTCAGCAGATATCTAATATTGCGCTCCAGATATATATCTGATCATAGGCATAAATAGCAATGCTTATATCGTCAGAGAAGGTTATTATCTTTTTGTCCCACGAGGACGTGCAGTAGTTACCAGCAGACACAATCAGCGATACTTTTAGCGTTCAGTTCACAGTTTCGGACAGTATGCACATAAAGAGGGTAATGGAGGAAAAATTATGGCAAAATACAAGGAAACTATTGACCTGTATGATGATGCAGGCAAGCAGTTGAAGAGTGGTGTGCCGCTTGAGAAGATCAGCCCGCTGGTCAACCCGGCAACCAGGAAGCTCATCGACCTCACCAAGAGGACAGTTGCGGTCAACCTGAACGGCATCCAGGAATCCCTGAAGACCGGAAAGGTAGCGAAGGGATATGTCCTCGGGCGTGAGATGAATCTCGACATCGTCGCCAACAAGGACGCTGTCATCGCCAAGATCAAGGAGATGGTCCAGGTCGAGGAGGGTGACAACACCAAGATCCGCGAGTTCAACGGCGGCAAACTCATCCTCGTTGAGGTTCCCAGCATCCGCCTGGAGGCCGCATCCACCTACGATGCCGCGATCACGTCGGTTGCAGCTGCGACCACCTACTCGCTCGTCGAGCAGTTCAACATCGGAGCATTCGACGCAGCGATGATCAAGGCAGCAGTCTGGGGTTCCTACCCGCACACGATGGACCTCTCCGGCGCTAACGTCACGTCCATTCTGTCGATCCCCCAGAACAACGAAGGTCTCGGCTATGCGCTCCGGAACATCCCGGTCAACCACAGTGTCATGATGACCGGCAGGAACGCTATGCAGGGCGCCGCACTCTCGTCCACCTTCGAGCAGGCAGGAATGTTTGAGATGGGTAACGCCATCGGACCGTTCGAGCGCGCCCAGCTGCTCACCTACGCTTACCAGGGCCTGAACGCGAACAACATGGTCTACGACCTCGTCAAGAAGAACGGGGCGACCGGAACCATCGGCACAGTCGTCCAGAGCCTGGTCGAGCGTGCCATCGAAGACAAGGTCATCACTCCGGGGAAGAAGGGCGGATACTTCCAGTTCTACGACACGAAGGATCCCATGCTCTGGAACGCCTACGCCGCTGCAGGAACCATGGCGGCTACCATGGTCAACTGCGGTGCCGGACGGTTTGCCCAGGCAGTCTCCTCGACGCTCCTGTACTTCAACGACCTGCTTGAGCACGAGACCGGTCTCCCCGGCTGTGACTACGGCCGTGTCATGGGTACTGCTGTCGGGTTCTCGTTCTTCAGCCACTCGATCTACGGCGGTGGCGGCCCCGGTATCTTCAACGGCAACCACGTCGTGACCAGGCACGCCGCAGGCGTGGCCATCCCGTGTGTGGTCGCCGCGGCAGCTCTCGATGCCGGAACCCAGATGTTCTCGCCCGAGAGCACCTCGAAGATCTATGCCGAAACCTACGGCAAGGTCGACGTCTTCAACAAGCCGATCCAGCAGATCGCACAGGGTGTGTAAATAACATAAGGATACTAATGACTGACGCCATATACCCTCAGGTTCGAATCGTTTCTGCGCGATTCCTCAGACCCGACACCGTGGAACAACTCCTGAACAGGCTTGTTCAGGTTGGCGGGATTCGCCGGATGTCCATCAACGGACCAAGCATTCCCGCCACCGTACCGTATGGCCCGGCAAGGGGGCAACCCAATCCCCACCCGGACCGTAAGGTCATCCGTGTCGGAGACCAGGACGTCCAGCTCCGGGTGCAGGTCGGAACAATCATCCTGGAGATTGAGGACGAGTCGTACATTCCGGTAATCGGGGAAGCAGTTGACGAAGTCTTTGCCGATAAGGACTTCTCCTGCACCGTCCAGCAGGGACGGTACATGAAGACCCAGCCGACACTGTCCGACTACGCTAAGTACGGACCTGACGCCGACAAACAGATTCTCGGACTTGTCGATCCAAGAAGGAAAGACGGTCCTGTTATCATCCAGGGAACTAAGTGACATGCCTATCGGAAGAGTAACCCAGGTTGTCGACTGCCGCGAGAGCATGGGGATGGGAAAAGGAGGCGGTCTTGCCCAGCGCGGGACCATCTCCGAAGCCAGGTCCCCGGATGTGATCGTGATCGGGATGTCTCCCGGCCGCAGACACGTGACAAAACCGGTCTGCGACATAACCTCCGGTCTCCGGAGGGAGGGAGCCGAGTTCTCCGTGACTACGCTCGTCCTCAATGCGGGGAGCGGAGTTCCGGCAGATTCCCCTGTCGCTGGTCACGTTCTCGGAGCCTATTTCGGACTTACGGAGAAGGAGATCGCCCAGATTGAGCAGCACAAGGTCGCCATCCTGCACCACGGGAATGTCCGCTCCCATGTGGTGCAGAAGGTCCGGTTTATCCTTGAGCACGCGAATATCAAGGCTATCGTCGTTTCCCAGGTCCCGATCGACTTCGAAGACCTCGCAAAAGAGGGGATCAGGACAGCAGTGGTTATGCCGCCGCCCGACCGGGTGAGGACGAAAGGCATGGTGATGGATATCGTCAGCGGTGTGACACGGGGTCAGACCCCGGGCAGGGGAAAATTGGCAGAGGTCGTTCGTGCCGTTATGAGAGTATTAAAAAGCCCAACATGAAGGTGAAAAGAAACATGGCATACAAGCCCCAATACGGACCGGGTACATCCAAGGTCGCCGAGAACCGGCGCAAGCAGATGAACCCCAGCCAGAAGCTTGAGAAGATGCGTGACGTGACTGATGAGGATATCGTACTGATCCTCGGCCACAGGGCGCCGGGAGCCGCCTATCCGACGGCCCACCCGCCGCTCGCCGAGCAGCAGGAGCCCGATTGCCCCATCAGGAAGATTGTCACCCCGACTGAGGGTGCAAAGGCCGGCGACCGTGTCCGCTACATTCAGTTTGCGGACTCGATGTTCTTCGCCCCCTCGCACCCCTACCAGCGAACCTACACCGAGGCCTACCGCTTCCGCGGCATCGACCCCGGCACGCTCTCCGGCCGTCAGATCGTCGAGTGCCGTGAGCGTGACCTCGAGAAGTACTCGAAGGATCTCGTCAACACCGAGCTCCTGGACCCGGCCCGCACCGGCATCCGTGGTGCGACCGTGCACGGTCACTCGCTCCGTCTCGCCGAGAACGGCATGATGTTCGACATGCTCCAGAGGAGTGTCCTTGGCGAGGACGGCATCGTCCGCTACGTCAAGAACCAGATCGGCGAGCCCCTCGACCGTGCGGTTGCCATCGGCAAGCCGCTCGATGAGAAGTGGCTCAAGGCCCACACGACAATCTTCCACTCACTCGGCGGCACGCCGTACCGTGATGACAAGGAGTACATCGAGTACGTCCAGCGCATCCACACGCTGCGGACGAAATACGGATTCCTTCCCAAGGAGTGATTGAGAAATGGCAAAGATTGAAAGATCCCAGAAGATGTTCCTGAAGGCACTCAAGGAGAAGTTCCAGGGACAGGATGTCCAGTCCGATACGGCCGAGTACTACAAGTTCAACGGTATCCACCAGTCTCCCCGTAAGATGGAGTTCATGAAGGCGAGCCGTGCCGTCGAGATGGACCGCGGCATCCCGATGTATGACCCCGAGCGCTGCCACCTCGGCGGCATCCCGATGGGCCAGCGCCAGCTGATGACCTACGAGGTCTCCGGCACCGGCGTCTTCGTCGAGGGTGACGACCTCCACTTCGTCAACAACGCTGCCATGCAGCAGATGTGGGACGATATCAGGAGAACGGTCATCGTCAACATGGACCTCGCTCACCAGACCCTGCAGAAGCGTCTGGGGAAGGAAGTTACCCCTGAGACGATCAACGAGTACCTCCACATCCTGAACCACGCCATGCCCGGCGCAGCCGTCGTTCAGGAACACATGGTCGAGACCCACCCCGGCCTCGTCGACGACTGTTACGTCAAGGTCTTCACCGGCGACCAGGAACTCGCCGACGACCTCGAGCCCCAGTTCGTCCTCGACGTCGAGAAGCTCTTCCCCGCAAAGCAGGCCGAGGCACTCTCCGCTGCCGTAGGGAAGTCTCTCTGGCAGGCTATCCACATCCCGACCACGGTCACCCGGACCTGCGACGGTGGAACGACCTCCCGGTGGTCTGCGATGCAGATCGGTATGTCCTTCATCGCCGCCTACCGTATGTGCGCCGGTGAAGCGGCTGTCGCCGACCTCTCCTACGCCGCGAAGCACGCAGGCGTTATCCAGATGGCCTCCCACCTGCCTGCCCGGCGTGCCCGTGGCCCCAACGAGCCCGGTGGCCTTGGATTTGGTGTCTTCTCCGATATCGTCCAGGCAAACCGGAAATACCCCAACGACCCCGCCCGGGCATCCCTCGAGGTCGTCGGCGCCGGAACCATGCTCTACGACCAGATCTGGCTCGGCTGCTACAT
>JALNXI010000263.1 GCA_023230425.1 Methanoculleus sp.
GAGGAGTTTGGCTCCGTCCCGCCTGCTGCCGCGGACGTCTACTCCGGCCTCCCGCGGGCGGCGTTCTCGACCGCCGGGGCGATCCTGGCGATCGCCATGGGTTTCGACCTCGTCTCGCGGGAGCGGCAGAGCGGTTCGCTCAAGCTGCTCCTCGTCCGGCCGGTCTTCCGGGACGAGATCATCACCGGCAAGGCGCTGGGGGGACTCCTCGCCCTGGCGACGCTCGTCTTCGCCGGGCTTGCCGTCTCGCTGGGAATCCTCCTCGTCGACGGGATCGTGCCCGACACCGACGCCCTGGTCTCGATCCTGCTCTTTGCGCTCGCAACGGTTGCGTTTCTGGCGTTTTACTTCAGCCTCGCCCTGACGATCTCGACGGTGGTGCCCCGGACCGGGAAGGCGTTCTTATACGCGCTGGTTGCATTCTTCGTCTTTACCGCGCTTGTCCCGACGGTGGGAGTGGTTGCGAAGGACGTCGTCGTCGGGGCCCACCCACTCCCGGGTGCGAGCCCCGCCGAACGAGAAGACTACCAGGCCCGGCTCGAACTGGTCGAGAGCGTCGCGACATTTTTTTCGCCGCAGTGGAACTACGAACTGGTTGCAAAGAGCGCCCTTGATCCGCGGCTCACCGCCTACGGGTTCATCGGGGGCTCCGCAGCATATCTTCCCTACGATGTGACGGCACACCCGGCGGATGCTCTCGCCCGGTTCTGGCAGAACGTGCTGGTCCTCTTCATGGCGCCGCTCGTGCTCTTTGGGATCGCTTTCCTCGCGTTCCAGAGGATGGATGTCCGGTGATGCACCGATGACGATCGACCTCTCCCGTGTGGCAATCATCGCACGAAAGGAGTTCGCCGACCACCTCACCGACCGAACGTTCCTCCTGGTGCTCGCGCTCTTCGGCATCCTGACGGTCCTTGCTCTGGAGCGCGGTCTTGCCAGTTACGTAAGCGCGATGGAGTGGTATATGACCGTTCTGGAGATAACAGCGCATTCTGTTTCATCAGAAGCATCGCTGCTCACGTCCTCCCCCAACCTCCCGTCAGTGCTGTGGATCTTCCTGAACGTGGGGGATAAACTCCTCCTCTTCGGTCCGGTGCTCGCGATTGCCGTTGGGTTTGACCTTATATCCGGGGAGCGTACGACCCGATCGCTCCGGACGCTCCTCTCCCGACCGGTCTATCGCGATGAGGTCATCACCGGCAAGGCCGTGGGCGGCACCGCCGTGCTGGTGCTCGCATCCGCCGTGCCGTACCTCCTGGCACTGGGTGCGGTGCTCGTCGCCGGGCTCACCGTCACGCCTTACGATGCGATGATCGTAGCGCTCTGCTGGGGTGCCGGGGTCCTCTACCTGCTCGCATACTTCGGCGTCGCCGTTGCGTTTTCTGCATTCAGCGAAGACGGCGGTCGGGCGCTTGCCTGGGCGATGGCGGTCTTCATCCTCTTCTCGACGGTTGTGCCCTATGCCGCATCATATGCGGCCGGTTCAGCCGCCGGTTCTCTGCCTGAATGGCCCCTCGATGACACCCTGCCTGACGAGACCCAGCGGTACCTGGAGGAGCGGAGCGACTACTACGCGACGTATAACTGGGTCAAAAATTCGGTTATGGCCCTCAGCCCCAACGGCAACTATGAGACGATAACAGGGATGCTGGTCGATCCCCACCACGGCGGGGACGCGACGACCGGGTCCCTTACGGGAACGCCGGATCTGGCGGAGGCGCTGGGCCAATTCTGGCAGAATATCGTCGGCCTCGTTGCGTTCCCGGCGATCTTTCTCGCCGTCGCTTACGTGCGGTTCATGCGGCTCGACCTGCGGTAACAATCGGATTTGGGATGAAAAATGACAACAATCAGGTATTCTCCGGTAATATGCCGGGTTGCCGGGACAACCCGGGCCCTGCCACCTGGGATGGGACATACGGGTGACGGTATCGCGGTGCCGACAGACCCCGTCGGCACGCGGCGGTATAGGGACGTCCTGCCTCCTCTCCCCTCCACCGGGGGTGGCTTCTCGTGACTGCAGGTCGCCTGTTCGTGGTGCTGCAGAAAGAGTTCGTCGACCAGTTGACCGACCGGCGCTTCCTCAGCATATTTGCGCTGTTCCTGATCATCTCCGCGATCGGCGTCCACGATGGAGCGGACCGGTACAGCGATATGCTTGCGTCGTATGCACAACAGATGCAGTCCGTCTCTTCCGACACTCAGGTTACGGGGTATATGCCCGAAAAGTTATCACCCCTGCTTATATTTACGAAGATAGCCGATTACTTCGTGATGTTTGGGGTGTTCCTCGGCATCGCAATGGGATTTGACCTTATATCGAAGGAAAAGGAGACCCGATCGCTCAAAACCCTCCTTTCCCACCCGGTGTTCAGGGACGAGATTGTGAACGGAAAAGCACTCGGCGGTGCCCTGGCACTGGCGATTGCCCTCGGTGCGACGATCGCGGTATCGGTCGCCATCCTCCTCATAATGGGCATCGTACCCACCATGGGTGAACTGGGTGCAATCCTGGTGTTCACCGGGGTTTCGGCGATATTCGTTTTGACCTACTTCGCGCTGGCTCTCCTGATGTCCACCGTCGCGCCGGACAGCGGAACCGCCCTCATCTCCACTCTCGTAATCTTTCTGCTCCTCTCCTCGGCCATACCGATCTTCGGGTGGACGGCCGCCGAGATGATTGCCGGACCGCTCCCCGAACAGCCTGCCGGGGCCCAGAGTGCTCTTTACACCTCGATGAATGCCAATCCGGAGGAGTTCAAGCAGTATGAGCAGGAGATGCAGTCATACTGGGAGAGGCGGGCGGCTGCATCGTCCCTGATCTGTCTGCTCTCCCCGAACGTCAATTATCAGAAGGCTGCAACGGCTGTCACCAACCCGAAGATCGCCATGACCATGGACAACAATCCCTACTCGTTCACCGAGGGGCCACCGGAGACACAGCCCGGCCTGGACGAGATTCTCGGCAGAATCTGGGCAAATGTTGTTGCACTCCTGCTTCTACCAACCGTATTTTTTGCAGTTGCGTATGTGAAGTTCATGCGGATAGATATCCGGTGACGGCAGGGGACCGACCCCACCCTGGATACGCGCACGTGTAGCAAGCCCGTAGACGTCTCAGCCTGCAACTGATATCCAGTTCAGACGCTGAAGCACCGCGCTCCGGTACTGTATGAGCCAGGTTTTTTCCCCGGGCCAGGTACCTCTGGGTGCACGATCGAATCGGTGTTTGTCCTAGAAAAGGTATAAGGAAGAACAGCGAAGTCTCCGTCGGTGATACCGCATGCGGTATCCCGCGGGGTCGGGAAGTTCGATTGGCGTCGTGGTTCCCTGGCAGTCCTTCTCATCGCAGTGGTTTGTATGGTAGTTACCTTGTTCTGGCCGGGTGGGGAGGTACACGTTATAGACGCCGCGAGCGGACGTATCGTCTTTTGCGAGAACGTCGCCACCGGCACCCATCCTCTGGGGCGGGCCTGGATCGACTCGGACCTCAACGAGACGGTTGCTTCTCCCGGCATAGATGTCGTGACCGGGCTCGGCAGGAACACGTTTACGGCGACCTGCACCAACCGGAACTATGGGCCCTTTGATCCCGTCCGTG
>JALNXI010000015.1 GCA_023230425.1 Methanoculleus sp.
AACCCCGACCTCCTCGAGGCGTTGGAGGTGCCGGATGACCACCAGGTTGTGGCGCCGCTGATCTTCGGCTATCCCGCCCCCCTGCCGCCGAAACCGGGGCGGCGTGAGCCCCGGATCGCGTGGATCTCGTAATCATGTGGGGAGAGGCGGGCAGAATAACTCGCCCGCCTTTCATCCCGTAGCGGGGCACGCTACGGCTTCAACCGGGATGATTGGGAGCGTGATCCGCTGCCGTCCCCGGATGAGCGTCAGGGTTGCCGGTTCCGCGATGGGCCAGGTGGCAAGGAACCGGTGCAGGTCGTCCACACACCCCACGCAGGTCTCGTTGATTGCTACGATCAGGTCGCCTGGCCGGAGCCCGGCCCGGCCGGCGGGGCTTGTCCTGTTCACCGAGACGACCTCGACTGCCTGGCTCCCGGTAAGCCCGAGCATCTGGATGAGCGATCGCTCTAACGGCTGTGACTGACCGGCGATGCCGAGGTATCCGCGCCGCACCCTGCCGTCGGCGACGAGCTGCGGGAGAACCCAGGCGGCGGTGTTTGAGGGGATCGAGAAGCAGATGCTCTGGGCCATGGGGATGATTGCCGTGTTGATCCCAATGACCCGACCGCGTGAGTCTACCAGCGGACCGCCGGAGTTGCCGGGGTTCAGAGGGGCGGTGTGCTGGATGACATTCTCGATCAGGCGACCGTCCCGGCTCCTGAGCGCCCGCCCGAGAGCGCTCAGGACTCCCGTCGAGACGGTCGAGTCAAAGCCGAGCGGGTTGCCGATGGCTATAGCGAGCTGGCCGACCGCGAGCGCTCTCGAGTCACCGAACGACACGTAAGAGAGACTCCCCGTATCGGCACGGAGAACGGCGAGGTCGGTCGCCGGGTCGGCCCCCGCCAGGCGTGCAGGAAAGGCGGTCCCATCTGCTGCACGGACCTCGATCCTCTCCGCTCCCTGTACAACATGATTATTAGTCATGATGTAGCCTTCTGGTGCCACGATCACGCCTGATCCTGCCCCCATCTGCTCGCCCCTCCGGCCCTGGAGGTTTTTCCCCACGACCACGCTCACGACCGCGGGTCCCACGGAGCGAACAACCCGGACGACAGCCCGGGAGTAGGCGTCAAGGAGGTCAGCATCGGACTCCCCGGCATCAGGGTGCGCAGCGGACCCGTTTGTAACAGATGCCGGTGGGGAGTCACCGATCAGTTGGAAGAGATTGTGCCTGATTTTATCCATTTCATCTTATAATTTTGTAACCAATAGTAATGTACTTTCTGTACAGGTTTGCGAGGCAACATCACGAGCGGCTCCCGGGATCGCTCCAATCTCTAGCGCGCGAGAACGCCTGTCCTCATGGGCGGCACCGGACCCCTGCCGATCATGATGTAGCCGCAAAGGACAAATAGCACAATATCTACTCTCCCGCATGCTCGGGACGGCTGCGATTGAAGTGGATACTACGAGGGTTGAGATACGCTCCATGAACGCTAGCAGGGTGCCGCAGGCTGGCGAGGCCTACGACACTGTGGAGATCGAGACCGATCGGGGAACGACCACCTGCCGCTACTACGAGGCGGAGGGGGCCAGAAACGGCGTCGTTATGGTCGGCGGGACCGGCGGCGGGTTTGACACCCCCGCACGGGAACTCTACTCGCAGCTAGCGCAGGGCCTCCGGAACGACAGGATCAGCGCGCTCCGGGTACGGTACCGGCACCCGGCCGACCTTGTGGAGTCGACCGTTGACACGGTCCTCGGTATGCGCTACCTTGAGAGCCAGGGCGTCTCAGCCGTCGGGCTCGTCGGACACTCGCTCGGGGGGGCGGTGGTGATCCAGGCGGCAGCGAGCGACCCTGCGGTCAGGGTCGTCGTCGCGCTCTCGACCCAGGCCGCCGGGACCGAACCCGTCGCAGGGCTTGCAAGACGTGCGGCGATACTCCTGGTCCACGGGAACTTCGACACGGTTGTCTCTCATCATTCTTCAGAGGATGTCTACCGGCGTGCTCATGAGCCTAAACGGCTGATCATCTACGAAGGGACGGGCCACACCCTCGATGAGGTGGCGGAGAGCCTCTACGTTGAGGTGAAGGCCTGGCTCCTCAAGCACCTGCCGGGGACGCTCATCTGAACCTGTGGGCCGGATTCCAGGCCCCGCCCGGCCCATCACCTCGCCGGAGTTGGGCTTTTTTTGGCTCCACCCTGCAGGTATCGCCGTGCGGCGCAGGGATCGTCGCTCGCGAAGCCGTCGACGCCGAGCCGCGCCGCCTCCTTGATATCCTCTTCTCTGTTCAGTGTCCAGGGAATGACGAGCAGCCCTGCCCCGTGCGCCTGTTCCACCACCTCGCGCGAGACCCGGTCCCACCGCGGGAGGATGACGTCCGCCTGCACCGACCGGGCGAGCCCAGTGGGATCATCTGTCGCCCCGGAGTAGATGAGGCCCGCCTGTGCCCCGGGGAGGAGCCTCTTCGCCATCGTGACGCTCTCCGGGTTGGAAGAGACCATGAAGAGCCGTTCCGGCATCCGGTCCATGATCACCGAGGCTATGATCGCTTCGGTCCCGGGCTCCTTGATCTCCGCGACAAGCCCCAAATCTTCGTGGACGAGATCAAGGACCTCCCGGAGCGTCGGGATAGTCTCGCCCTCACCCGCGTCCAGCCTCGTTAAGTCCTCGATGGTATAGCTTTTGACCGGCCCGGTCCCGTCCGTCGTCCGGTCTACGGTTGCGTCGTGGATCGCTACCGGAATGCCGTCTCTTGTGAGGCGCAGGTCGACCTCGACGAGATCGGCACACGCCATACATCTCCGCAGGGCCCGCAGGGTGTTCTCCGGCTCGAGAGCCCTGGCGCCGCGGTGTCCGACGATGAGCATGCCACGTCATGCACCCGGGATCTGATATAGGTTGCCGGGCACCGGGATCGGAGTGCCCCACGACAGAACCCGGACCATCCTCCGATCCGGAAGAGGAACTCCAGGCTTTGTGTCTGCCACAGGTCGTCACGACCCTGAACCTATCCGGCGCCCTACCTTTTCAGGCAGTATAGTCCATACCCTTGAGGCGCTCCCGGTGTGCGTATGCGGCTTCGCCCCTCAAATAATTCTGAGCACGGAGTGCCGATGACCTGACGGTTCAGGTTGCCGAGAGCAGGGGCCGGCAGGGGCCGCCCTGGCACCTGCCGGCCAGAAAAGATCACTTCTGCACGATCTTCTGAAATTCGGATTTCACATCTTCCGGGTCTTTATACTGCCTGTCTTCGAACTGATTTATCGCATCAAGGACGATCTGGGGCGCCTCGCTCTCCTTTGCCCGGGTGATAAGATCATTCTTCGATGCAGGGTAGTTCATTCCGGAGGTGCTCGCCTCGATGATCTGCGGATCGAGCTCCTGTATGGTCCCGGCGACTTTTGACATCCCGCTCATGGCGGATTCTTTCATGCCTTTCATATCTCTCACCACCATATCCACGCTCCCTTTCGGGAGGCGACCCCGGAAGAGATGATATGTAATAAATACTTATCGTCCGTAGGCGGCGGAGGGTGTTACCCTGCATCGCTTCGGAGAGATCTCATCAGAGAGAGGGCTGGAGGTCCTCCCGGCAGGAATGGCGGGGCTACTCCCGGGCCTGCCGGGGAGGACTCACCTGCACAAGAGAGGAGGTAGACCCCGGTCCAGATGATCCACGGCACCAGCTCCCGGCTCATTCTTCCCGCCGGCTGGTGGCACGGGGCGGTCCATCTCCTTCTCCCGGGATCCAGCAAAACTTAAGTAGGTGGGGATTGGGAGGAAGGGGTATGCCACCTGCACCCGATATCAGGATCCCTCTCGATGTGCCCCCGGAGGAGCAGGAGAGGTACCGGGAGAACTACCAGACGATCACGCACGGCACCGGGAGGCTGATGCTCTTTGCCGGGGACCAGAAGATCGAGCACCTCAACGATGACTTCGCTGGCGAAGGCATCCACCCCGACGACGCCGATCCCGAACACCTCTTCCGGATTGCAAACAGAGGGCGAATCGGGGTCTTTGCGACGCAACTCGGTATGATCGCCCGGTACGGCGGGGATTACCGGGACGTGCCCTATCTGGTCAAACTCAACTCCAAGACCAACCTGGTCGGGACCTCCCAGCGCGACCCCCTCAGTTCGGAACTCCACCACGTTCGGCAGGCCGTCGACCTCCGGGACCGGACGGGACTTTCGATCCTCGGCGTCGGCTACACGGTCTACCTCGGGAGCGAGTACGAGCCTATGATGCTCTACCAGGCGGCCCAGATCGTCAACCATGCGCACCAGAATGGCCTCGTCACCGTGCTCTGGATGTACCCCCGCGGCAGAGCGGTCAAGGACGAACGAGACCCGCACATGGTCGCGGGCGCGGCGGGTGTCGCAGCGGCCCTCGGGAGTGACTTTGCGAAGGTGAACCCGCCGAAGGTTGGCGGGTCGCTCGACGCTACGCTCCTCCAGGAGGCGGTGGCGGCAGCCGGCAGGACCGGGGTTGTCTGTGCGGGCGGGTCGCAGGCCAGTGTGCCGGAGTTTCTGCAACAGCTGCACGACCAGATCCACGTCGGCGGCACAGTCGGGAACGCGACCGGGCGGAACATCCACCAGCGATCGCTTGACGAGGCTGTCCGGTTCTGTAACGCGATATCGGCGATCACCTTCGACGACGTGAGTGTGGATGAGGCGATCAGGATCTACGGGGGAGGGGGGTGATTCGATGACGACGGTTGGTGTCCTGACAGGAGGAGGGGATTGCCCGGGGCTGAACGCGGTGATCCGGGCGGTTGTGCGGACCGGGGCGAAGTACGGGTTTGATACCATCGGGATCAGGGACGGATGGCACGGACTGATCGCCGGGGACGTCGAGCCGCTCACCGATTACTCGGTGACCGGGATCCTCCCAAGGGGCGGGACGATCCTCGGGACGTCGCGGACGAACCCCTTCAAGAGCGAGGCTGACGTCCAGCGGGTCTGCGACAACATCAGGAAGTTCGGGATCGACGCGCTGGTTGCCATCGGGGGCGAGGATACTCTCGGTGTCGCGAACAAACTCTCAAAGATGGGTATCCCGGTGGTGGGGGTTCCTAAGACCATCGACAACGACGTCGCTGCGACCGACTACACCTTCGGTTTCGACACCGCTGTCTCAATCGTCACCGAGGCGATCGATCGCCTCCACACGACGGCGGAGTCGCACCACCGGATCATGGTGGTGGAGGTGATGGGCCGGCATGCCGGCTGGATCGCGACTGTGGCCGGGATCGCAGGCGGGGCCGACGAGATCCTGATCCCGGAGATCCCGTTTGATCTCGATGAGGTCGTCCGACACCTCCAGGCACGCTACGAGAAAGGGAAGATGTTCAGCATCGTCGTGGTCGCCGAGGGTGCCCAGCCGAAGGGGATGGAAGGGGCGATAACCCAGTCGGCCAGGACGGACGAGTTCGGGCACGTGACGCTCGGCGGCGTCGGGACGTTCCTGCGCGACGAACTCGAGAAGAGACTCGGGATGGAGACGCGGGTGACGGTGCTCGGGCATGTCCAGCGGGGCGGGTCCCCGACGGCGCACGACCGGGTGCTCGCGACCCGGTTCGGGGTGGCGGCGGTGGACCTCATCAGGGAGAAGGACTTCGGGAAGATGGTCGCGCTCCGGGGGAACGATATCGTCGCGGTCCCACTCGAGGAGGCGGTGGCAAACCTCAAGACCGTGGATATGGACCTCTACAAGATCGCAAGCATCTTTTATGGGGGGTGATGGGGGCCCCTCCCCAATCACTTTTAGTCCCGGGAATACGGTTTGTGGCGTGGGGATAACTCTGCACCCGGTGTTGCAAGGCGGGGCCGGGGTCTGCTATCGGGAGAAGCGCAGCGTAGCGAGCGGGAGGATTCGTTGCGGTTGACACGACATCCGAGGCGATAATAAATCCCGATACAGTGGACTGTAGGAGTATCGCCATAGAGGGAGCGACGCTCCTGCGGAGCGGAGTTCGAGCACCGAAGGTGCGAAGTGGGGCTGACGGGGAGTGCGACTTCCCGAAGGGAAGGAACTTGAGCACCGTTAGGTGCGAGGGGGGAGCATCCCCCCTCGAAGAACTTCGTTCTTCTCATGCTCGCTACACTCGCACTCCCCTGTCCCCTCCCCCCTAATTGCGATAGCCACCAGGAATCCGTGAATGCGAATTGCAATGAGCAGAACTTCTGGCGCTTAAGCACTGAAAATGCCGGTTACAGTACTTCGAAAACAATAGATGCAAGCGAAGCGAGCGGCAGGGTCACCCATGGTCGCTCAGGAAAGACCTCTCCAGTAGCCCTTCAATCCTCTTCACCATCAGCCTCCTCCACCCCAAAACTCTGCCGCACAACCGCACCGGCAACCCCGGCGGCGGTCCCGAAGAGGGTGAAGAAGTATACCAGGGCGATCGCGACCATCCCCTCGAACATGTCGACGAACCCGAAATCGTGCAACGCGGTCCAGAGCAACGGGATGAAGAAGAGGAGGCCGGCCCCGAAGAGCGCCGCGACAAAACCGGCTTTTAGACCATCTTTTGGCCTGCCCCCGGAGGCATACCCCGCGATGAATCCGCCGGCAAGCGGAGCGGCCACGACCAGCAGACCGAGGAGACCGGATACGAGGGCCAAGCCGGTGATGACGACCAGCAGACCGGGTACGAGGGCCAAACCGACGATGACGACCGTGCCGACGGCGATCCCGTGCCACCCGCCCCGCTCGCCCGCCCCGGCGGCACCGTCTCTCCGGAGAGCGCTACGCACCGCTCTTCCCGCTGCCCCGCCGATGGCGTTGTAGGGGAGGAGGAGCCCCGTGAAGATCAGGGCGTAGAACGCAAAGGTTGACAAGAACGAAGGGTCTCTCGCCGCCAGGCTCGTGAAAGTCGCCGCGATCAGCGCCACGAGCACCCCGCAGACGGCACCGGCAACCGCGCCGTCCCTGACCCTTCCCCGGGTGAAGAGACCGGCGATGAATCCCCCGCCAAAGAGGAACGCCACCGTCATCACCGGGTCCGGGAGGAGACCCGACCGGCCGAGAAGAAAGACACCACCGCCTGCCAGCGCTCCCTGAATTACCCCGAAAAAGCGTTCGCCGACGGCACGCAACTCCATGCGGGGATCTCGCCCCGCCATACGTTATCCTTTCTGGTTTGCCCCTCCCGCCGGGGCAGAGGTATTATACGCCAGGGGAGGTATGGAACTGCAACAGAGCCGTGGCCGGAGAGCGACCCTCCGGGCCCCGGACTGCTCCTCAACCGGACCTGTATTATGGGAATCACAGACTACTACCGACGCACCGTCGCCTTCACCCGGGATATCATGCGGCAGCCGGTGAAGGGCGGCAGGGACCTCCAGTTCTCCGACCTCGCCTTCTTCCTCCTGTTCGCCCGCCCGGTCTGGAGGGTGGGCGTGCTGGCGCTCGTGGCGACCGCTCTCGTCTCTGCCGCAAAGACCGTGCTCCCGCTCAGTATCAAGTTCTTCATCGACAACATCCTGCTCGGAGAGGCCCCGACCTCCGACGCCCTCCTCGCAGGAGCCGGCGGGCTCCTCTCGTCGCTCAACGCGCTCATCGTCGCCCTCCTGGTGCTCGGGTTCCTCACCGGCGGCACGGACCTGATCCGGAACTACTACACGGCCCGGTTCCGGGAAAATTATGCCTTCAACCTCCAGACCACGCTCGTTGAGCATGTCTTGAGTTTCCCGCTTTCGTACTTCAAGGCGCAACAGACCGGCTACATCATGTCCCGGCTCTCCGACGACGTCCAGATCCTGCAGTACACTGTCTCTCAGTATCTTCCCCAGATCGTTGCAAACGCCCTTTACGTCGTCTTCACCTTCGCCATCCTCTGCACCTTAAACCTCAGGCTGACCCTCGTCGTCGTCGCCTTCATCCCCCTCTACCTGCTGGTCAACGCAGTCTTTATCCGGAGAATCCGTGCCGCCACCCACCGGGAGCGTGAGCGGCAGGCCTACGTCTCGCGGGACCTCCAGGAAGTGATCTCCGGCATCGATACCGTAAAGTCACATGCCACAGAGGACCGGGAGGTGCGCAAGGTCTCCGGGACGCTCCGGAACATGGTCGACGCCCGGATCAAAAACACCATGCTCTCGGCGTTCTCGGAGTATTTCAGGATCGGCACGATGTCGCTCATGCTGATCGCCGTCTTCTGGTTCGGCGGCAACGAGGTGCTCGCCGGGGCCATGACCGTGGGGGACTTCGTCGCGTTCGCAGTCTACGTCCTGACGTTTGCTCCCACCGTCAACACCTTCTTTGCCTTCCCGGTCGTTATGCAGCCTGCGCTCACGTCCGCCGCCCGCCTGCGAGAGCTCTTTCGGATGGACAGCGAGCCGGGCGCCGGCGGGATCGTGCCCGCCGCCGTGCAGGGCCGAATCGAGTTCTCCGGAGTCTGGTTCGGTTACCCGGGGGAGGAAGAGGTCCTCCGGGATGTGAACTTCGTCGCCCGTTCCGGCGAGGTGGTCGCCGTCGTCGGGCGGACCGGCGCCGGGAAGACGACGCTGATCAACCTGATCCTCCGGGCATTCGAACCGCAGGAAGGCACGATCACCCTCGACGGGCGCGACCTCGCGTCGCTCGATCCCCGGTGGCTGCGACGGCAGGTCTCGCTTGTCTCGCAGGATCTCTTCCTCTTCCACACCACTATCGAGGATAACATCCGCTATAGCAGACCTGATGCTACCTTCGAAGACGTTACCGGAGCCGCGCAGAAGGCGCAGATCCACGACGACATCGTGCAGTTCCCGAAGGGGTATCAGACAATCGTCGGCGAGCGCGGGGCCCAGCTCTCCGTCGGCCAGAGGCAGCGTGTCGCCATCGCCCGGGCGTTCCTGAAGGACGCTCCCATCCTCATCCTCGATGAGCCTACATCGGCGCTGGATATGCAGACCGAGGACCGGATCCGCGAGACGCTCCGGGTCCTGGTCCAGGACCGGACGACCATCCTCGTCTCCCACCGGCCGTCGCTCCTGGAACTCGCCGACCGCGTCCTCGCTATCGAAGACGGCCGGGTGCGGGAGTGCCAGGGAGCGCGTTCCCCCGTAAAATCCGATGCCGATTGCGGATACCACGTTTCCGGCCGGTCCGCCACCCCCTGATTCCCCGGTCGCAGACTTATAGGATGTGGCGACGCATTCCTATGGCATGGAGCATACGGTGGGATGCCTCATCTGCGGCAGGGATCTTCTGTATACGGAGGAGCCCCACGACCTTGCGTGTGCCGTCTGTGGAGAGGTCCAGAGCACCACGGCGGCCTGCGAAGCCGGGCACTTTGTCTGCGACCAGTGCCACAGCCTGGAGGCGCTCGACCTCATCGAGCAGTTCTGCATCACGACGGCGCTCGAAGGCCCGCTTGCCATCGCCTGTATCCTGATGCGGTACCCGGTGATCAGAGCACGGGCCGGAGCACCACTTCCTTGTGCCTGCAAGCCTCATCGCCGCGTACTGCAACCACCGGGGGGAGCCCGGGAGGAAAGGACCGCTGCTCCGCCAGGCTCGCGCGAGGGCCGGCATGGTCAGGGGAGGGTCCTGCGGGACCCACGGCACCTGCGGCGCGGCGGTCGGGACGGGCATATTCGTGAGCCTGATCACCGGGTCCACGCCGTTGAAGAAGCAGGAGTGGTCGCTTGCAAACCAGATGACCGCACGCAGCCTGATGGTGATCGCCCGGCACGGTGGCCCCCGGTGCTGTAAACGCGACTCGTGGCTCGCGATCGGTGAGGCGGTCACGTTTCTTCTGGAACGGTTCGGGGTAACCCTCCCTGTGGAGGAAGCGGCGCGCTGCGAGTTTAGCGACATCAATCGCGAATGCCTGCTGGAGGCGTGCCCCTTCTACGCCGGCTACCCGACCCGGTGACCCGCGGCCCGGAGGGCGGTTACGATGATGTAGTAGCCAGCGACGGTCCCGATGAGCATCGATGCGACGGTAGCGAGGTCGTTCCCCCAGTGCATGCGGCTCCACCATCCTGCCGCACTGCCGATGAGGAAGGATGCGAAGATGATGAGGATCTCCCGTCTATCTAGCGTTGCCATGATCGTTTTCCTGCCGGTTGATGGGGAACTATCGGTTTTCTCCAGCCATATTGTTTGTGCACCCCTGAACCGCAGGGTTATAACCAGCGGGCATCGATTTCATGAAGGATGTTTATCGCCTGCCACCTCTTTCTCGGTCTCATCCTGGGCCTCGTGATCGCCGAGCGCCTGGGCGACCGGCGATTCATCGGCTTCGCCGCTCTCGGGGCCGTCCTCCCCGACCTGCTCGATAAACCATTGGGCCACCTCCTGCTCGCGGGGTCGCTCAACTCCGGGCGGATAGTTGCGCACGGGCTGCTCTTTTTCACACTCCTGCTCATTGCAGGCATCGCCCTTGAAAGGCGGCGGGGGTCGTTCGTCCTCCTCGCCGTCGCAGCCGGCGCACTCTCCCACCAGGTCCTCGATGCGATGTGGGCGATGCCCGTCACCTGGTACTTCCCGCTCCTCGGCCCGTACGAGCCGTATGAGTTCACCGACTACTTCGGCAACGCCATCCTGGCTGAGGTGTCTTCGCTCTCGGAGTGGATCTTCCTCGCTGCATCGGCCGGCATCGCCCTCGTTGCCTGCCGCGGCTTCGGCCCTGACTTCACCGGAGTCGGCCGCATGCTCACCCGCATGACCGTCCCGCTCCTGGGAGTCCTCGCCTTCGCCTCCCTCTATGCCTGGGCGGCAGGCATACCAGAGAGCATCCTGATGGCCGGGGCCGGGCCGGAGGATTACCTGCTGCTTGCCGTGATGGGTGTCGTCGGGATCATCGGGATGATCAGGTACCGGGAGTTCCTGAATTCAGGATAGAGCCGTCAGTCAAGGCGGTTCATCCGCTCGATGCTCCCCGGGACGGTCCTCTCCACCCGGAGCGCTGCCCTCCCCACTGGTTTGATCTCGACGGCAAACGACCCGTACGGTCTGCAGTCATTCTGGTTCCACGGCGAAATATTCAACACGTACTGCTCCCCGGCCTCGAGAAGCATATCGGCGTCGCTGTTCACTCTTTCCTGGACGCTCCAGAACCCATACCCCGGGAATACGCCAACCAGAGGCTTTGCCTGCACAACTATCTCGCTATGCCGGGGACCGATAAAACGGACAGAGACCGTGGTCATATCGATCGGTTCGCCGCCGGCCGTCAGGCCGACCGGGATGATGACCGATTCTACGAAACTGCGAGTGGCGCTGACACCGTAGACGGTTCCGGTCACGGTGCAGCTTGACCCTGCCTGCTGAATACCCTGGTGGATAACCGACTGGCTCTGTTGCGCAGAAGAGAAACCTGCCTGCAGGGCGACATAGGCAAAGACGGATGCTACGATGATGAATGCAATGAGTACAATCGCTGCTTCCAGACCGGTGAACCCGGTCTCCGGCAGGCCCCGGCTCCGGGGGCCTGTTCCTTCAGAAGAGTTCGACGTACACATTCTTATCGATGCCAGCGGGAACCGTTCTGGTCAGTGAAGCGGTCGCCCCTCCTGCGGCGGTCATATCAAGGGTGAACGTATCCCCCCGCCGGATGCCCACGTTTCTTACATCCAGGTTCACCGTGACAACCTCCCCCGCTTCCAGGAGATCTCCGGCGTCTTTTCGATACCGCCAGGTTTCGGTTACCCGGGAGTCGCCGGGAGGAAACGTGATGAGTGTATCCCTCGTAGCGGCGGTATAAGTCATGCTCCGCATCTCGATTGCGGCGAGATCGGTCGTGGTCTCAAGGTCGAACTCTATAAAGTTGAGGAAACCCTTATCGTTATCCAGTTTGGCGATGACCGTATACCCCGGGCGGAGGGCGGACCCGGCGTCGCTGAGAGCGGCATGCATCACCTCCTGGTTCTTCTGCGATGTAACCATGCCTGCTCCAAGAACGACGTATGCGAAGACCGATGCAACGACGATGAAGGCGATGAAGACGATAGCCGCTTCGAGACCCGTGAAAGCCCGATCGTCTCTGTCTCCCCGGGGCATAATGATCGGGAGTTGATCGCGCTCCGATTAAAAGGTGTTGATCTCTCCTGCAGGGGCAGGGCCGCAGGTTCCGCTCCCGGTGCACGCGGACCGGCCGTATTGCGGATGGAGCCGGCGGGAACGAGTGCATCGATTCCGAATTATCGGATGTTGTTCGATCCTCGCCCCTGGGGGATGGAGACCAGGGAGGGAGTACTCGTATGTCTCTCTCCGGCATTCCCCACCCCGCCCGGCCTCCGGCCCCTCAAACGCACCTTCGGTGCTCAAACTCCGCTCCTCCGGAGCGTCGTTCCCCACCCCTCGGGCGGGGGCAGTGCGTGGCGATAGGCGACGGGCCGGAGCTCGAGCACCGGGAGGTGCGCAGCCCGGGGGAAAGCCGTGCCCGGGCGTGCCCAGGATGCGACCTTCCGAAGAGCGCGAAATCCGATCGGTGCTCTCTTTCTGTGTGGGTACCGGTTATTGAGAATCGATGTACGAGGCAGGGGTCCTCCACCGCGAACCTATTTATAGTTGGATTTTCATGGGTAACAGAATGCCGCCTGAAGCCTCCATAGGTCCTCTCTTCGGTCCCCTGCGCTCCCGCACCGTCTCGCCGAGCGTAACGGGCATCTGCCCCTGGATCGCCCTCGCCCTCCCCGGCATCTGCGTTTCGGCCGCCGGTGCGGGCCTCTCTCGCGTGACCTTCGCCCTGCCGCCTATCCTCTTCATCGCCGGCTGCCTGCTGATCGCGACCCTCTCTCCAGCACGGAGCGACCCGGGTGGGACCGGGAGCCGCCGCACGGCGGTAGCCCCGGAAGGGCTCTCCGGCGGTTCCGACCCCCGGCACGAACGGGTCCTGAACCTCGTCCTCATCGCCGCCCTCCTCGTGGCCATCGGGACGACGGTCTTCATCGTCGTGGTCCCCAAGGAGGGCGAGAAGTTCACCGAGTTCTACATCCTCGGGCCGAAAGGGAAGGCAGCCGATTACCCGACCGAGTTCATGGCCGGAACGCCGCAGACGGTCATCATCGGGATCGGGAACCACGAGTACCGGGAGATCACCTACACGGTGGAGACCTTTGCCGTAGAGAGCAGGTTCGATGATGCGACAAACCAGTCGACGGTTGTCTCGGCGATGCTCCTCGACCGGTTCTCCGTCACGGTGCCGCATAACCAGACCATAGAGCAGCCATACTCCTTCCGGATAATGGATCCGGATACAAACAGGCTCGAGTTTCTTCTCTTTAAGGAGACACCCCCGATGGACCTCTCGATTAGCAACCTTACCGGGGCCGGTTACCGCAACCTGCACCTCTGGCTGAGAGTGCACTGACGGCAGGGGGGCGTGCTGCCTCAGGGTAAGGTGTCGCCCGCACGGTTCTTCGTCGATATTTCGACATGGAGCGCAAATTACGGATTCTCTGGCGCTCCATGGCGATCCGGGATGATTATAAAATCTCTAAAGCAGGCCATTGTACGCATAGGCAATTCTTCAAAATATTTATACTCTCAAGCAGCGTATGGTTGTTCGAGGTACAAGAATGAAACGCGGAATTCTGGTCGCCTCCCTTCTGGTCCTGACGCTTATCGTGGCCCCGGCCGGGGCTTTCAGCGCAGACAAACTTCTGATAACCGTGGACGAGGATGGGAGCGCCGATATCACCTTCAACTACACTCTCTCGTGGATCGAGAGGATCGCCGTCTTCTTCAAGATCGCCGAGCCGGAGCAGGAACTGAAGTCCGCGCTCGAGGAGGCAACCGGGGCTCCGGTAACGGTGGCTTCGGCCGAGAGCGACGCCGCCACGTTCTCGGTCCCGGGTTTTGCAAAGGTCAAGAGTGCCGATGCCGGAAACGTCTACTCCACACCGGGACTTGACTTCACCGGGGCGCAGGAGATGCTCGACCGCTACTGGTTTGCGTCGCTGGTCAAGGCTGACTTCTCCCCGGACCTGACGGTGGTCCGATTCCCTGACGGCCATGAGGAGACCTTCGCGAACCAGAGCACAATCCCGGCTCTCTCTCACGCAGCTCCCTGAACCGGCTCTTCTCCTCTCTTCTTTTTCATATGACGTCGTACTACTGGAACGTTACATCGAATATCCACAACACCTTCGTGTGAGACCCGATCCCGGTCTCCACCGCGGGTTGATGCTCGCGTTGCCGTGAAGTCCGCGAAGGAGCGGTGCCGGTATCCGAACAGGCTTCGCGTGATTCGGCAGTAGCGGGTAATGATACGGCCTCATGCGAAGGCCGCGAAGGAGTGGCACGGGATCTGTAGATTGTTTAGACGACGCGGAGCACTAAATCGGAGTCCTGTCCGTGCCCGTATTCCCGAATACGGGTTCCCGCCTGCTGTCCCTGTCCAGGGCGGCGCGGATCGACGCCCGGGGTGTGCGACGTTCCTCACGGAACGGAACTTGAACGCCGCGGTGTGACGGCGCCGTCCACCACGGCCCACCGCACGGGGCCGGAGAGCCGCGGCTGCTGGGTGTAGCCTGCCCAAAAATAGAGGGGAGCCTTCCCCTTACTTGAAGACGTTGAAGATCTGGTCACTGCCGGTGTCGGCGAGGCGCTTGCGCTCCGTCTTCTCCTCGACGAGCGCGAGGACCGGGAGTTCCATGTCCACACCCGGGGTGTGGCCGAACATATCCTGAAGGTCGACCTGCAGAGCGTGCATGAAGAGCGAGTTCGGGATATCCATCGCACAGTGCTCTTCACACTGGCCGCAGTTGATACACGAGTCCGATATGTGGGCGTAGCGGATCAGGTGGAACATGAACGGCGGCGGAACCTGACCGGGCTCGACCAGGTACGACTTCTTCGTGCTGCACTCGACGCAGTAGCAGATCGGGCAGACCTCGATACAGCCGTAGCACTTGATGCACCGGGAGGTCGCGTCCATGATCTTCTTCAGACGGTCCTTTCCTTCGCCGAGGCTCTCGAAGTTTCTCTTCCGCCACTTGTCGCCGAGTTTCAGCATGGCGCCCTCGACCTTGCCGCGGATCTCGATACCCTTCGGGTTCGCGGCATCGGTCTTGAGGCTTCCAGCCTTCACGGCCGCGTCGAGGAGGTTTGCGCCCTTCTCGGAGCAGACCTCGACGAACGTGGCCTTGCCGGCCTTATCGCCGATGACGCCCCAGTTCCCGCAGGCGAGGTCCGCCTGACGCGGGACCTTCATCTTGCACCGGCGGCAGTTCGCCCGGCGGCCGAACCCTTCTTCCTCGAGTTCGTCCATCGAGATACCCTTGTGCTGGCCGTCCTTCGTCACGATGATGAACTGGCCCTTGTCGATCTCCTCCTTGACGACGTCATCCGGGTCGACCCCGAACTTCTCGCGGATCATCTTCCGGGCGGAAACCGGGCTCACCGAGCCACCGCAGTTGAGGCCGATCATCAGGATGTTATCCAGGTTGACCTGGTTGCGCTTCGCGAGCTCGTAGAGGCCCATTGCGTCGCAGCCTTTCACCGGAACGGCGATCCGCATATTCTCGGCTCCGTCGAGATACTGCTTGACCAGCTTCGAGAGCAGGAGCGTTCCGCAGTGGAGCGAACCTGCCGCCTGTGCGATCTCGGCGGGGTCGGTGATGAATGTGGGGACGGCGTCATAGATATCCTGTCCCTTCTTGACGGCAAGGACGGCGTCCACCATGCCGGACTTGAGCGCGTGCGTCAGCAGAGCGGAGACCGCTCCACCGCACTCGCCCCTCTCCTGGCAGGCGGCGTCGGCTGCCCATGCGTAGAACATATCGCCTTTTGCTGCCATCTTCAGGCCTCCGTAATCTTCTCGATCTTCACAGCACAGGCCTTGAACTCCGGAATCTTCGCGATCGGGTCAAGGGCATTGTGGGTCAGTATGTTCGCTGCGCACTCGGCGAAGTGGAACGGCATGAACATGACACCCTTCTTGATGTCG
>JALNXI010000264.1 GCA_023230425.1 Methanoculleus sp.
CTCCCCCTGCACCACCATCCCAACAACCGGAATCCTCTTCTCCCCCGGCGCGCTTACTCTCCTACGAGGATAACCATGCGGAGTGAGACGGTTAAGAAAGGCTACCAGCGTGCCCCGAACAGGGCGCTGCTCAGGTCGCTCGGCGTGACCGACCGGGAGATGGACCTGCCCTTCATCGGCATAGCAAACGCGTATAACACGATCGTCCCCGGGCACACCCACCTCCGGTCCCTCTCGCAGAAGGTGCAGGAGGGTGTCGCGGCCGCAGGCGGCGTGGCGTTCGAGTTCGGGACCATCGGCATCTGCGACGGGATCGCCATGGGTCATGAGGGGATGCGCTATTCCCTCCCCTCGCGGGAGAACATCGCCGACGCCGTCGAGCTGATGGCCGAGGCGCACCGGTTCGACGGCCTGGTCTGCATCGGCACCTGCGACAAGATCGTCCCCGGCATGCTCATGGCGGCGGTGCGGTGCAACATCCCGACGATCGTCGTCACCGGCGGCCCGATGCTCCCCGGCTACGCCGCGGGCCGGGAACTCTCCCTGATCGACGTCTTCGAGGGCGTGGGGCGCGTCGCCGCCGGCACGATGAGCGAAGAGGAACTTGGGGAACTCGAGTGCGCGGCGATGCCCGGGTGCGGCAGCTGCCAGGGGCTCTACACTGCAAACACCATGGCGTGCATAACCGAGGCGCTGGGCCTCTCCCTCCCGGGATGCGCCGCCATTCCTGCGGTCGACGCGGCCAAGCTCCGCATAGCCCGGGAGAGCGGGGAGCGGGCGGTCGGCATCGTCAGGGAGGGTATCCGCCCGCGGGATATCGTCACCCCTACAAGCCTTAAGAACGCCATCCGGGTTGACATGGCGCTCGGGGGGTCGACGAACACGGTCCTCCACCTGATGGCCGTCGCCCGGGAGGCGGGCGTCCCCCTCGACCTTGAGACCTTCAACGTCGTCAGCGAAGAGACCCCCCACATCTGCCACATGCAGCCCGGCGGGCCGCACTCGATGCTTGCCCTCCACCGGGCGGGAGGCATCCCTGCGGTCTTAAAGATGCTCGAAGGTTACATCGACGACGCCCCGACGGTCTCGGGCCGCTCAATCCTCGATATAGCAGCAAGCGCCCGGGTCGCCGACCCGGACGTTATCCGGATGGCCGACGCACCGGTCAGCCCTGCCGGCGGCCTGAAGGTCGTGCGGGGGTCGCTCGCCCCCGACGGCGCCGTCGTCAAGTGCGCCGCCGTCCCGGAGCAGATGTGGCGGCACCAGGGCCCGGCGCGGGTCTTCGACGGTGAAGAGGCGGCGATGGAGGCGATCCTCCACCGCGAGATCGCGGAGGGCGACGTCATCGTAATCCGGTACGAGGGGCCGCGGGGAGGGCCCGGGATGCCCGAGATGCTCTCACCGACATCCGCGCTGATGGGCCTCGGCTACGCCCGGGTTGCCCTGGTGACGGACGGGCGCTTCTCGGGCGGCACCCGGGGGCCGTGCATCGGGCACGTCGCCCCCGAGGCCGCGGTCGGCGGGCCGATCGCCTTCGTGGAGGACGGCGACGAGCTGGTGATCGACCTCTACGAAAAACGCCTCGACCTCTCTCTCGATGCGGAGACCCTGGAAGAGCGCAGGCGAGCCTGGAAACCTCCGACGCACCGGCTTACGGGCGTGCTCGCCCGGTATGCACGGACCGTCGAGCAGGCGAACCTCGGCGCCGTCCAGAGGTAACCTCTTTTTTTTGGGCGGGGCGGGTGCGCATACTCTGCTGGGAGACTGAGAGGGAAGGCAAGGTATTGCAGAGAGTTTCTTACAAGTAACGTTAATTCCGCCGTCTCTTACCCTGGATAGGGGCTCCGGCCCCCGGTCCCAGTACTTCGCTAAAATGTTTGAGATAGCCTTCAAGAGGTCAAATCATTGACTTCCTTTCGCGTGAGACAGCGGATGGGGGTAGCACTAAAACCTCTCGCGTTGAGCGCGAAGCCGCGAAGCCCGGTGTCCGGGTGCTGCTGATTCCGTTTTAGGTCATCACGCGAGGCTGCATTGCTCAATTTCAGGTGTCAAAATTAGCGAAGTACTGGGTCCCCGCCCGCGCGCGCCCCGGTTTTTCCGATATTGCCCGACGGATCCCGGATGCGCGCGTCCGGAGGAAATCCTCCGCTCAGTACCACCATAAATAAAAACAATGAGAATTGGTGTTACGTAAGAATACAAAAGTAATAAATATCTGACGCGCACATGCCCCCTTGTTCGCAACAGGTTTGCGGACAGGAGTAAAATATGAAAGAGGAATGTAGAATGAGCGTGGCAAAGCCGCGCAGGAGCCGCGCGCTCACGATCGCGCTGGTCTTCGTGGGGCTCCTGTCGTTTGTCGGGGTCGTCGCGGCTGACGACTACTGGAAGGGCACACCGCCGGTAACAGAACTGAGCGGCGTGGTGAACGGCGGCGTCGACGTCCTGTTTGCCGACACATGGACTGCAACGGGAGACGTCACCGACTGGTCCAAACAGAAGACCTGGGGCAACCTGACCTTCAGTCTCCCCGAAAACGCCACCCTGAAGTTCGCGCGGCTGTACGTAGTCCCGTACTGCGGGAGTATGACCGCCGACTACTATGGAAACATGACGGTCAAGTTGTACAACGGCAACACCCCCAACACCACGCTTGTAGATAGCCAGTCACTGAATCTCAAGTACATCAACACCTCGGGAGCCAATTATACATCAGTTTCCGCTCCGATGGTCAACCTCTCGAGGGTCACCAGCGATTACGTCGCGATCTTCGACGTCAGAGATAACCTCGCCGGCTGGAGCGGCTCCAACCTCAACGTGAGTCTCACTTCCTACAACCTGACCGGGAGGTTCGACGGTCGGTTCAAGGAGACCAAGCTGGTCTACGGGTGGAACGTGACGTCCGGCTCGACGGGCGACACCAAATACTGGGTCAACGACGGGCACGACCCGATAACGAAGAAGATCGGCACGTACACCGACAACAAGACCGTGTTCAGCGGAGTGTCCTTACCAGGTACCTACACGGCAAACCTGTGGGTTGACCTCGTAGCAGGCAACTCGACATCTGGCCCCGGTTACGGCAAGTACTGGTGGGATGGATCTTCCTTTGAACAAAACATCTCTGTTGACTCATCTTATTCCCCAACTGTTGAACAGGGGAAATATGCGGGACTGAACAAGTGGACTTGGACGAACCGTGACAACCCGGGACTCCAGAATGGCAGCAACACGCTGAAGTACTCCCGCACGAACGACTACTACAAGATCATCTCCTCGGTGCTGACAATCAGGTAACCCAGACCGGGGAATGAAGTCACGAGAAAAACCGGGTACAGGGTGGATCCGCCCCAGTACCCGGAGTTCGGGGAGGTGGTGAACCAGAAAAAACCTACTGTTGCAGCGAGGGGAGAAGAGAGCGGTACTATCGCAGGGGGCGGGAGATATCCTCCCACCTCACGATCTCCCCCATACGCAGAGGGGTATGCCAGGAAGGATCGTCCCCTGGCTGGTATCGGCATACTTCATACTTCATACTTCATACTTCATACTTCATACTTCATACTTCATACTTCATACTTCATACTCCATACTC
>JALNXI010000266.1 GCA_023230425.1 Methanoculleus sp.
TCATCGTCTTTCCCATCTCCTCCATGTTCACGCGCATGGTGCGCTCCCGCTGTGCGATACTCCGTTCGAGGCTCACAATCTTCATGCTAAGAGAGATGAGCAGCCCCCCGAGAGAGAGCATCATGAGCGTCGCAGCAACCGCTATGGTCAGGTCCTGCCAGAACCGCATCACCAGCACGACGGTGGAGACCACCATCACGATGGTGAGAATAATGTCGCCGATGAGTTCGCGAATCTCCATATTTTAAAGTGATGAGGATGCATTAATTAACCTACCTAAAATGAATGGAGTTGTATAATGCAGATACGCGACTGGCTACCGCTTCTTGGAATGCCCATCATGCTCCTCTCTGTCCAGGTGATTGCCGTCATACTCGTCCTCCCCATGCAGGCGGCGGGGCTTGTGGCGTTTGAAGATCCCGAGTCGGTTGCGAATCCCCTGATATTCATAGGGATGCTGCTCGCCTTCACGCTGGTCCTGCTCTTCCTGATCCGGGTGGGGGGACGGCGCTTCATCGCTGCCTTCATAGGTTTTGCTATATTCATGACGTTCCTCTACATCTTCGGGGCGCTCTCCACCCTCGCGCTCGGGGCCACCGATCTCGCCGTCGTCGGAACGCTCATCGGTGCCGGGGCGGCGACGGCGCTCCTCTACCTCTACCCGGAGTGGTACGTCATCGATATTCTCGGCGTGCTGATGTCCGCCGGCGTTGCGTCCATCTTCGGCATATCCCTCGCCGTCCTGCCGGTGCTCGTGCTGCTCGTGCTGCTCGCTGTCTACGACGCCATATCGGTCTATCGGACAAAGCACATGATCACGCTCGCCGAGGGCGTCCTCGAAACAAAGGCCCCCATCATGGTCGTGGTCCCGAAGAGAATGGACTACTCGTTCCGAAAAGAAGGCCTCAACATAAAGGAGGGCGAGGAGCGCGGCGCGTTCGTCATGGGTATGGGCGACCTGATCATGCCCTCCATACTCGTGGCATCGTCGCACGTCTTTGTGGATGCGCCCGCCGTCCTCTGGGTTCTCTCCGCGCCGACGCTCGGCGCGATGGCAGGGTCGCTTGCCGGCCTCGCCGCGCTCCTCTATGTTGTTAACAAGGGAAAACCCCAGGCGGGCCTCCCGCCCTTAAACGGCGGTGCTATTGCGGGGTTTCTGGTTGGGGCGGCTCTCGCAGGCTCGCTTGCGTGGTGTCCTTTCTGTATGTAAGCAGAAGGTCGAGCACCGTCTCCACTCCCTCGCCGGTGAGCGTGGACATCGCCGGGTATCCCTCGATTCCCTGGATATCCGCCTTGTTCGCGACCGTCACCACCGGCCCATCGACGAGCCGGCGTATCTCATCAAGAAGCCGGACCTGGTCGTCGAGCGTGTAGCCGCAGTGCTCGCTTGCATCCAGTACGAAGAGCACGACGTCGGCAGTGTTGATGATGGCGCTTACTGCCTGCCGCTCGATGGGGTTCCTCTCGTCCGTCGGGCGCTCGAGGACTCCGGGCGTATCGATGAACTGGATCCGTTCGCGTTTCCCGATATCACGGTGGCCGACGATGATTCCCTTCGTGGTGAACGGGTAGGCGGCGATCTCGGGTTCTGCTGTTGAGACGAGCCTGATAAATGAGGATTTCCCGACGTTTGGGTATCCTGCCACCACCACGGTGAAGTCGTCCTCGTTCACGTGCGGAAGTTTCCGCAGTATGTTCCGGGCTTCGTTGAGGTAGACGAGGTCGTCTTCCACCTGGTGGACGACCGAGGCGATCCGGGCGACGGCCTGCCGGCGGGGCCGGCCCGTATCCTCCGCCGACCGCATGTCGTGGGCGTACCCCGAGCCGATGGTCATGACCCGGTCAGCCGCCCAGGTGACGGCGCCGAGGGACTGTTTCAGCCGGTCGAGCGAGACGAGGATGTCGGTCACCTCCTGGTAGAAGGGCGAGAGGCGCTCGAAACTCGGGAACGAACTGACCACGCTCTCCAGCTTGTCGTGGACGGCTTTCGCGACCGCTCTCACGAACTCCTCGTTTGCCCGATCGACGTTGATCTTCAGTTTCTTCTTGGCTGCCGCCCTGCGAAGACTGCGGTCGAGCAATTCGTCCGCCGTCGGAACGGTCGGGATGGTTTCAAACTCCACTGCACGCACAACCTAATGTATTTAAACAACGCATTATGACTGATAATTATGGATCTCTCTCCAATTCAGAAGGATATCCTGATAACTCTGATTACACTATATCATCAGTCTTCTCACTCTATAAAAGGTGAGGAGATCGCGGATGTGCTGAAGCGTAACCCCGGCACTGTTCGTAACCAGATGCAGGCACTCAAAGCACTGGGGCTTGTCGAAGGCGTGCCCGGTCCCAAAGGCGGTTACAGCCCGACTGCCCGTGCATACAAGGAACTGAACCTCGCGGATCTTGAGCACCAGTCGGAGGTGCAGATCCTCCGCGATGGTGAGAAGGTGAAGGGCGTCCGGGTTGCGGAGCTCGGTTTCACCACCCTCTGCCACCCGGATCTCTGTCAGGCGATGGTCAGGATCATCGGGAGCGTGAAACTCTTCCGCGTAGGGGATATGGTCTCGATCGGGCCCACACCGGTGAACAAACTCCTCGTCCGCGGTGAGATCTTCGGGATGGACGAAAACCAGCAGGCGCTTCTGATCAGTGTATCCGAGATGATATCTCTGCCGAAACAGTCGATCGGGCACTACATGAGCACCCCGCTCCTGACCCTGCCGCTCTCTGCCACCCTCCGGGATGCTGTTCACCTCTTCAACACACACCATATTCACGGGGCGCCGGTGATGGAGGGTGGCGACCTCGCGGGCATCGTGACATTGAGTGATGTCGCCCGCGGCCTGGACGAGGGTCTGACGCTGGATACCCCTGCCGCACAGGTCATGACCACCGATGTGGTTGAGGCGCCGTCGTCGATCCGGCTCTATGAACTCGTGGGCCGGTTTAAGGAACGGGAGATAGGGAGGTTGATTGTGGTCGAGGACGGCAAGCCTGTAGGGATAGTTACCCAGACCGATATAATTCGAGTCTTTCCCTCACTTTGATACCCTCCCCGTCCGAAATTTCGCGCTTCAACCCCTCTGGAGACGGATAACTATTTATATGAGAATACCTATGGTGCTTCTGTAAAACGAGTTCTGTTTGAGAGTACATTTCACAGAGCTCAATGAAAAGGGGGAAATGAGAACATGACAGATATACCTTTAGCACCTATTGGCAGAATCGTGAAGAAGTCGGGCGCGGAACGTGTGAGTTCCGATGCCAATGAAGAGCTCGCAAAATTGATGGAACAGTACGCGTCACGGATCGCAAAAGAGGCGATCAAGCTGGCGGGTCATGCCGGCAGAAAGACGGTCAAGGCAACCGATGTCCGGATGGCAGCCGAGTCCGTGAAGTGAACCAACCCTGACTCCATTTTTACAGCCCGGAGGGATCTGCTCCTCTGCCTGATCCGTTCGGTAGTGCTTCAGCAGAGAACTGATAATCGATCTCGGTGGATCCGACCGAAAATTTCCGTTATCGGGCTCTGGTAACGCCCACCCTCTTCCGGCTGTCGTTCATCCCTGACGAGATTGGTGCCGGAC
>JALNXI010000265.1 GCA_023230425.1 Methanoculleus sp.
TGACGGTCGCAAACGGCCAGACCGCGCAAGTGACCGCGACCCTGAGCAACGACGACCTGGATGGAGACGGCCTGCCGGACGGCTTCGAGAACGGGTATCGCGACGGGTTCGGCAACAGGCATACGCCCGACTCGGCCCTGATCGACACCGACGGGGACGGGCTCTCCGACGGCTACGAGGCCGGGGAGATGGTCATCGACGCGAACGGCAAGACCTACTTCAAGCAGCGGAGCGATCCGACCAAGGCGGATACGGACGGCGACGGGCTGGACGACTACCTGGAGGATGCGATCGAGAGCAACCCGCTCTGTGCGGACAGCGACGGGGATGGGCTCTCGGACGCCCTCGAATGGGAGATCGGCACCGATCTCTGGTCGGCCGACAGCGACGGGGACGGCCACTCCGATTACGAGGAGTGGTACGATCCCGACTACGACCCGCTGGTCTTCGAGGAGCGGTTCGGGCCGCTGGAGATGGGGCGGGAGTTCCTCCTCGGCGCCGTTCTCGGGGAGTGGGGCGCCGACGACCACGATAATATCTCCTACCTGGGCGGCTGGGTCGCGAGCGGCATTATTGTCATCGGTGATATCCGGGACATCGCCGCCACGATCTCGCGGGGCGACCTGGTCGGGACGGGGCTGAACCTCGCCGCGCTGATCCCGGGGTACGGGGATGCGGCGAAGGTCGCGGCCGTCGTCGGGAAGTTTGTGGTGAAGCACCCGGCGTTGCTGAAGCCGGCGATGGTGCTACTGGTCGGGGTCGCGCCGCACGTGGACGAGGGTGCAGAGATCCTGAACAATCTTCGCAAGGCACACGGCGACGAGGTGATCGATCGGTTGCTGATCAACGGGATCACCGAGGATGAGCTGAAGGTGGTCGTGAGAAGCAATGGAAACCTGTTGCGGGCGCTGGCCGTGGTCAAGCGGGCGGACGGGAAGGTCATCTGGCTGGAGGAGGGAAAACTTGGTGCGGCGGCAGGTGCAACATCATGGGTTGATGACAAAGGAGGCACTGGCTGGGTTCATATTGTGAACAATCACATTGATCACCCGTATGGGAATCAATTCGTATCGCTCGGTCCACAATACGCGGATAAGAATCTTATTAAAGAACTGATACTGGACTGTGCGAAAACTGGACTGCAGGATCCAAGGAACCCAGTGGCATATTGGAAGAAGATCGATGAGACGCACTTTGTGCAAGTTGTGATAGGCAGTAATGGATATCTCCGTACGGCGTATCCACGATCCCTCGGTAAGGTTCCCGCTCACGTTCCAGGTATGTTCAGTTGATAGGGTGACGCAGATGTTTCGAGCACGGGTGAAAGCAGAGATCTTGAGAAATATTCCAGTTATGCTGGGCGAGAACGGGGAAGTGTATGAACAGACGGTCTTCGTCGAACTTCGGGACGGAACAATAATCGATCTGTTCGACGCTGATGGAAGCAGCAGAGACGAAATGGTGGGCACGATCAAGACAGTGGGCATTCAAGCATTTGGCGCCCATATCGAAAAACTATCCTTACCTAAAAAGGATGTCAAGTCAATATATCGCTCACCTGACGACGTTATCAGTATGGATCAGGAGCCCACTTTATTTTTTGGTGAAATTGTCGATATCGATAAGAATTATTCTACTTTTTATATTGACATAGGTACGGGAACCGTTGGTGTTGATCTCCGTAAATCAGAATACGATTCATTTCCCGATTACAAGATTGGGGATTATATCAGCATCCAGGGCCTCCGGTACGATCTAATCGGAACATGGGATCTGGACGACACGGGAGGAAGCGGCTGGGTCCACATCGTCGCTAACCACGTCAACACCCCGTCGGGCAACCAGTTTTATTCCGCGTTCGGCCTGGACTACGTGAAACGGGAAGAGGTCAAAGACCTCATCATGATCGGTGCCCGGGACAGCGTCGAAGTCGGGAAGAACAGGTACCGGTACGTCGAGCCGACCTCCGGGAGGACATTGCGCCTCCTTATCGCCGACAACGGGTACCTCGTGACGGCACATCCCGAAACGGGCGGCATTCCAACGGGAATGTTGAAAGAAAACCTCACGGTTCCCGTCCGCATCGTGGGCGTGAGACCGGACGCCGAATACCAGGGTACGGTCTACACGCAGGTCGTGATCGTCGAATTCGCCGACGGTACCCGGGCATCGGTCTTCGACAACGATATGCTCTGCACTTCTGCGATGGTCGGAAGAGACGGAAAGGTCCTGTTACGGATGCTGGTGGACATGCTGGAGAGGAGCAAGATCGCCGAGCACCGGATCTACGCAGAGCCCACGATGCCCGTCCTGGAAGTGAACGGGCGGATCGATGCGATCATCGTCCCGGACGATCCCGGTGACGCCGGGCGAGGATACGATGCCGTTGTAGATTTCGGGGTCGGAAAGGTTCTGATAGAGGTTGATAAGCGGTACTTCCGCCTCCAGTTGAAGGAGGGGGATTACGTCCGGGTCGATGGCCGGGTTGACTTGAAAGGCATCAAGTAAGCGTCTTACCTTAGTCACCTCTATTTAAGACTCTTGTCGTAGGTCCCCGTCGGCGCGCACCGGGTCGACGTCCTCAAAAGTGGCTACGCGCCGTTCACCGCGACGGTGACGGTCGCAAACGGCCAGACCGCGCAAGTGACCGCGACCCTGAGCAACGACGACCTGGATGGAGACGGCCTGCCGGACGGCTTCGAGAACGGGTATCGCGACGGGTTCGGGAACTGGCATACGCCCGACTCATCCCTGATCGACACCGATGGCGACGGGCTCTCGGACGGCTTTGAGGCCGGGGAATCCGTCACCGACGAGAATGGCAAGACCTACTTCAAGCCGCGGAGCGACCCGACCAAGGCGGATACGGATGACGACGGCCTCGACGACCTGGCCGAGTTCGAGTACGGCACCGATCCCTTCAGTCCGGATACCGACGGCGACGGCCTCCGCGACGGCGCCGACCCCGACCCGTTGACGCCTGCCGCGAGCGGCGACTTCAACCTCGCCAAAATCGGGCGCGAGATCCTGGCCGGTGCGGTCTTCGGGGAGACCGGGCTGCCCGGAGGGTCCTTCTACTGGCTGGTCGGCGAGGAGACCGCCTCCTCGCCCTACTACATGGTCGGGTGGATCGGGTTCTCCTGCCTGCCAGTCGTGGGCGGCGTCGCCGACATCCGCGACGCGGTGCAGGCGATCCTGAACGGCGATCCGGTCGGCGCGGCGATGAACGCCGCGGGCGCGATCCCCGGTCCGGGGGACGGGATCAAGATCACGGGGGCGATCGTCTGCTACACCGGGAAGTTCCCCTGGAAGGCGCGGGAACTCGGGGTGTTGCTCTCGAAAGAGATAGGGCCGCTCCTTCCGGACGCGCTCAAGCTTGATATCTGGAGAATTTTACTTTCGACCCGGGAGAACGCGATCGTAACGAAGCTGACCGGCGAAGGCTACACCATCTCCCAGATTCAGGAGATGGTCGCCTCTTCCCGGGGTCTGACAAAGTCGTTCCTGATGAAAAATATCGGGGAGTTTAACGACGTAGCTGGAAATCTGCACCCCTATGGGGCGGGAGTTAAGAAGACAGTGATTGGAAG
>JALNXI010000267.1 GCA_023230425.1 Methanoculleus sp.
GTGCCAGACCTGGCCTGAAGTTCGACCCTTTTCTTCTCAAGCATGTCCTCATGCCGTGGACCGTGGTGGCTATCGCCATAGGGGTGGGGCTGACGGGGAGGGGTCTCCCCCTCCCCTGTCTTGCGCAAAGATCCGCACACCCATCACCCCACCCCGCCCGGCCTCCGGCCTCCTCCCCCGCCCCAGGGGGCGGGGGCAGTCATGGCGATACCCAGGGGAAAGCCGTGCCCCGGATTGCAATCAATCGGGAACACCCAGATGAGATCTCAACAAAGTTGAGTATCAGTTGCTTCGTAGGGCACTACCCACAGCTCACCCCGAGCATTCCGGGATCGGCAGGCACAACTCTTATCTTCTGCTGATCCGAGAGTACCAGCGAAGGGAGCAGGTAACGATGGCAGACGTCTATTTCGCCAGTCTCCGGGCGAGGAGCCACCGGGAGAGCAAAGTCCAGAAGATCCGCCGTCTCTTCGACGCGGCCGGGTTTGACGAGGTTGTCCGGCCCGGCGACCTGACGGCTATCAAAATGCACGTCGGGGAGCAGGGGTGCGACACCTACATAAACCCGGTCTTTGCCCGGCAGGTGGTCGATAAGGTGAAGGAGCGCCGGGCGCACCCCTTCATCACCGATACCGGCACCCTGTATGCGGGGAGCAGGGCCGACGCCGTCCGGCATACCGTCACCGCGATCGAGCACGGGTTTGACTACGCGGTCGTCGGCGCCCCGGTGATCATCGCGGACGGCCTCCGGGGCGGCCACTGGGGAGAGGTCGCGGTCGACGGGAAGCACTTCCAGAGCGTCCGGATAGCGGGAGATATCCTCGCCGCCGAGAGCATGCTCGTCCTCTCGCACGTCAAGGGCCACGACCTCGCCGGGTTCGGCGGCGCTATCAAGAATCTGGCGATGGGCTGCGCCCCGCCCTCCGGGAAGGCGGAGCAGCATGTCGGCCGGCCGTTCGTGGAGAGCGAGAACTGCATCGGGTGCGGCAGGTGCCTCCAGGTCTGCCCGCAGGCGGCGGTGACAGTCGTCGACGGGCGGGCGCAGTTCAACCCGGAGCGCTGCGTCGGGTGCGGCGACTGCATGCGCTCCTGCGATCTGGGAGCGATCGAGTTCGACTGGACGACGGAGATCCGGCCGTTCCTGGAACGGCTCTCTGAGTACGCCCTCGGCGCCGTCCTTGATAAGCCCGGGCGGGTCGGCTACATCAACTTCCTCCTCGCGATCACCCCCGACTGCGACTGCGTCCCCTGGAGCGACGCCGCGATCGTCCCCGATATAGGGATCCTCGCCTCCACCGACCCGGTTGCTATCGACCACGCGAGTTTTGACCTCATCAACAGCGAGAAGGGGTTCGCCCGGACAGCGCTCGGGGAGAACCTCGCCCCGGGGGAAGACAAATTTAAAGGGATCTGGGACTACACGGACGGCGGCTACCAGATCACCTATGCCGCCCGGATCGGCCTCGGGGAGGAGGCCTACCGTCTGATTGAGGTGTAAGATGACCGGAAAGGTGTTACTGCTCAGCGGGAGTCCCCGGCTCGAGGGGAACACCGCACAGATCCTCGGGGAGTGTGCAGAAGTCCTCGAGCGCGAAGGGATAGCGACCGAGACCGTGCTGCTTGCGGAGATGCACATCCAGTCCTGCACCGCCTGCGGGCTCTGCAGCGGCGGGGAGTGCGCCCTCGATGACGGCTTGAACGATATCATAGCGAAAATCCGGGAGGCGGACGGATTCATCGTCGGGACTCCGGTCTACTTCGGGACGGCACGGGGCGACGTCCTCTCGGCGCTGCAGCGGATCGGTATGGTCTCGATGGCGTCGGATGGGTTCCTCTCCCGGAAGGTGGGCGGGCCGATCGTCGTGGCCCGGCGGGGCGGGCATACCGCCACGCTCCAGGAGCTCTGGATGTTCTTCCTCATCAACGACATGATCGTGCCGGGCTCGACCTACTGGAACATGGTCTTCGGGCGGACGCCCGGGGAAGCCCTGGACGACGAGGAGGGGATGCAGACGGTCCGGCGGTTCGCGGAGAATGTGGCGTTCCTGATCCGGAAACTGCAGTGAGGCCAGAGAGACCTCCTGCGGGAATTGCACGCACTCCAGGGAGAATGGCGCCGTCCTCCCGGAGAAGAACCTTTTTCACCCTGCCCGGAGAGGGATCACCATGGATCTTTCGTCTGAGGCGATCAGCCCGGATGTCGCGGATACGGCACCGCTGACCCGGCGGGAGATCGCCGACCTCCTGCCGGGGGTCCCGGGGTGGTCGCTCGATGATGGGCGACTCTCTGCCCGGTTCGCCTGTACAGGGTTTTCCGGCGCCGTGACGTTTTTCCAGGAGATCGCCGCCTTTGCCGCGCGAGAGAACCACATCCCGGAGATCAGCATCCGGATGGGCCAACTTGTGGACGTCTCCTGGTACACCTACACCATCGGCGGGCTCTCCCGGAACGATTTCATCATGGCCGCGCGGCTCTCCGAGTGGCTCCGGTGCCGGCAGGGGGGGACCCTCTAGCCGACGCTGAAGACCCGCATGACCCGTGCTTTGATGGCTTCCTTCGGGAGCGCGCCGACCACCCGGTCGACGAGCATGCCGTTCGCGAAGAACAGGAGCGTCGGTATAGCCGTTATGCTGAACCCCGATGCTACCGAGGGGTTCTGGTCGACGTTGCACTTGCCAAACGTCACCCTGCCGGCAAAGTCACGCGCAAGGTCCTCGATCACCGGGGTCACCATCCGGCAGGGACCGCACCATTCCGCCCAGAGATCAATAACAAGGAAAGGATGCTTCTTTGCGGTACCCTGAAACGTATCATCGGTGATCTCGATGACGCCGGCCGGATTGCCCGGGATCCGGGCCTCGAGTTCCCGGAGACGCTCTTCCCTGAGTCGCTGCAGGTCGTCGTCCATCGGTCTCTTCTCTTCCATACAGCGGAAGTATGATGCACGCCTCTATAATAGATTACGTGAGAAGGACTTGCCGGAACGGCAGGGGCGGACTGCAGAAAGGTATATATCTCCGGACAAACAATGTTATATACCTCACAGATGAGAAGCGAGGTGGGGTAGTCAGGAAATCCCGGCGGGCTCATAACCCGTAGACCGATGGTTCAAATCCATCCCTCGCTATGTCCAGTTCTTCAGCGTTTTTGTCACTCTTTTGCATTTGTATTCGTTCTTCTCCTCTCGCCGGCGCAACCGTGTTCGATGAGCCCGGAGTCTATCCGGCCGCGCACGCGGGTCCTTTCTGCCGGGGCGTGGCAGCGGACCCGGGGAAACCCGAAGGTCTCGAGTCGCGAACAGGGGGAGTGCGAGCGCCGCCGGGCCGCTCCGGAACAGGGAGCCGGGGGATGATGCCCCTGAGAGGAAAAAAGCCGCTTATGTCTGCTGTTTCCCGGCCCTGAAGGCCGAGAGATCGGACTGGTGAGTGCCGGCCACGTAGTCCACAACGCAGTGACAACTCTTCTCCCCGTGGATATCCACCGGGTAGCACCCGGTCAGGCACCCGGTGCAGAGGTTTCCCTCGCCGCACCCGATCGCCTCCACCAGATCCCCGAGGGGTATATAGGTGAGCGACGTCGCACCGATG
>JALNXI010000268.1 GCA_023230425.1 Methanoculleus sp.
GCATCGAAGGTCGTGCCGTCCGCCCGCCGGCACTGCCATGCAAACCTCCCGGGTCTGCCGCGTATCGCATCCTGGATACAGGCATGGATCGCTTCTTCGGATGCCCTTCCGTCCGGCTGCCGTGGGGACGAGAACCAGGAGACATCCCGTCCAATGACCTCCTCCCGCCCGGCAAGGCCGAAGAGCCTGCCTGCGGCGGCATTTCCTTCGATGCACCTGCCGTTCTCGACCAGCAGTACCGCATCAGGCAGAGCGTACAGTATCGCCCGATACCATGTCATCTTCTCTTCCAGTGGAGAGGGTTCCTGGCACAATTTGCTTCACATCCTTCTTTCCGGACCGGGCAAACGAACGGCTCCTCCTCCCCACCGTGCGTGTCGCCGCCGTGCCACATCTTCGGATCCGGGAAGGAAGCTGTCTGCAAGCCTTTGTTACCTGATAATCTCCTGGAGATTGTTTCAAATCTCCGATTTGCCATGCAAAGACGCCATGCAATATAGGAGGTATTTATCTGGACCTGCAGTATGTTGCATTGAAACCGGGTGCCGGTACGATTATGGATATGGATTTGGTGGAAGTTACGGAGAAGATACGGGAACTCCTCAGGTTACACCCCGAAGGGTTGAGCATCACATCAATATCGTCCCTATCCAGGATAAACCGGAATACCCTCGTGAAGTACCTGGAGGTCGCGCAGAGCCAGGGCCTGGTCGGCATGCGGCAGGTAGGTGCGGCAAAGGTGTACTTCCCGGCAGATCGTATTCCGGTCTCGGCTGTGCGCAGGTTCTGCCGCCATTACATTATTCTCGATCACCTTCTCGATGTAATCGAAGTGTCCGCGTCGATGCCGGCCAGCCTGGGCATGCCTGCCGGGGAGCGCGGCACCGGACGCCGTATCGGTGATCTCTTCCCCGGCCTGCGGGGGATCGCCGATCTCGAGGCGCGGCTGCGCTCCGCGCTGCGGGGTGAGGAACAGACAGTGCTCTGGCAGACCGGCAAACACCAGGGCGAGAGGGTGTTTTCCGTCTCGTTCATACCTACGGTGCTTGAGTCCGGACGCCCGGCGATGTCCCTGGTCCTGGACGACGTCACGGAGAGCGATCGCAGCGGTGAAGGGGGCGAACTTGATGTGCTGCGGTCTCAGGCGCTCTTCGAGGACCAGAGTGAATATATCGTCAGGCTCTCCCCGGAGGGGTATATCTGGTGGGCAAACCCCGGCTACTGCAGGATGGCGGGTCAGGCGAAAGAAGATCTTGTGGGGCGGCGGTTCCAGCCACCGGTCACCGGGGACGAGAGAGAGCAGTGGAACCAGCAACTCCGCTCTCTCACTATCGAGCACCCGGCAATGACGATCAGGTGCCGCATCAGCGCCCGGCATGGAGTGTCGCTGTGGCAATGCTGGACGTTGCGGGCGCTGTATGCTTCGTCCGGAAAGCTCCTGGAATACCAACTGGTGGGTCACGAGATCAGCGAATACATGACAACCCGGGGCGAACTCCTGCAATACAGGGAGGAACCCGGGAGACGGGCTCCGGCCTGGATTATCGATCCCGGGGAGAGGAAATTTTGGTATTACGAGGATATCGCACACCGTGAACAGATCGAGAGCGCGTCGTGGTTTGCCCGGTTTGCCGTGGAGATGGCTACCGACGGCATCTGCTGGATCGATCTCTCCGGCCGCATACTCCATGCAAACCGTGCACTATGCGAGGATCTCGGGTATACTCGGGACGATCTGCGATTGCTGTATCTCCCGGAGATCGACGCCCGGTGCGACCGGGAGTCGCTTGAGCAGATGTGGGCGACACTCCGACGCGAAGGCCGCTACCGTACCGGATCGATGCTGCGGAGGCTCGACGGAACGCTTCTTCCGGCCGGGATAACTGCAAAATACCTCAAATTGAACGGCAGGGAGTATTGTTGTGCAGCCTTCCAGCTCATCTCCGGGGCCGGGGCGACAGATGATGTCCAGTGGCGGAGCGAAGACCTGTTCAGGAAGGCTTTTGACGAATTTCCGACCGGATTAGCGCTCTACGACCGGGAGGGCGCCCTGGTCCATGCCAATAAAACTTTCCAGGAACTCTCCGGCCCTCTCCCGACTTCAGGGATCAAGTTATTCCAGTATCCCGGCCTCACCCGTGAAGAGATCAGCGTGCTGCAGCAGGGTCGCCGGGTCAGGTGTTCGCGTTCCATCGCCCACGGTGAGGGTAATCCCGGCATCATGCCCCTCGAAACGACCATCACCCCGCTATGCGACCTCCCAAAGCACCCTCCCCTGGGGTACCTGGTCAGGGTGCAGGAGCCCGACGAGCAGGAAAAAACCGGAACTGCAGTTAGATCGCCCGGATACCTGCTGGAAGAGGCTATGCGGAATCTCCCGGAAGCAGTGTTTGCTATCGATCGCGACGGGAGGGTCATGGCCTGGAACCGGGCCATGGAGACGATGACCGGCATCAGTGCGGCCGATATGCTTGGGAAGGGGAACTACGAGTACTCACTCCCGTTCTACCGGGGACGGGTGCCCATGCTCATCGACCGGGTGATCGGCTCCGACACCTCACCGGGAGACGGGTATGCCTGCTACATACGGGTAGAAGGAGATTGTCTCATCGCAGAGAGGACCATCTCCCTGCCCGACGGATACTCGCGGGTGTTCAGGGAGAAAGCCGTTCCGGTCTACGCTTGTGCAGGGAAGATCGCCGGTGCGATCGGGTTCGTCTACGACATAACGGCCCTGCGCCACACGGAGGAATTGCTGAAACGGGAACGGATATTCAATACTGCCGTTCTTGAGACGATTGATGCCCTGGTCGTGGTTGCGGATGATGACGACCGGATCGTGTGGTGCAACGAACAGTGCAGGGCGTTGACCGGGCATAAGGGGCACGATCTGACCGGCTGGCGGGTTCATGAACTCTTCGGCGGAGACCACATGGATGCGGGACGGCTGTTCACCGGGCCGGGGTTGGTGAAGGACGGAGAACGGCCGCTGGTACGGTGGTCGCGCCGGACATTCATCCAGCCGGGTGCGGGAAGATTCGAGATCTATACCGGGATATACCCGGGCCCGGTTACCGATGAAGCGCTGGAAAAATCTGTATAGTGGCAGCGCGGCCGAACGGATCCCGCGTCACCGCCCGATCTTCAAGAGCATCTCCTCAAGCGTCGGGTAGTGCGACTCGATCCGATTGATCCCGGCGCCGTCGGCCGCAAGTGTCGCGGTCGTCCGGTTCAACTCCTCGACGGAGCATGCCTCGGCGAGGTATCGGCCGTCTCGGGCGGAGTACTCGACGGATGTGGTGAAGCCCGCCGGATCCGGGATCCGGAAGGAGATCTGATAGGTGATGGAACCGAAGATCTCCCGGAGTTCGGGCATGGTCCCTTTCGCCACCACCCTCCCCCGGCGCAGGATCAGCACGAGGTCGCAGGCCTCCTCCACCTGGAAGAGGTTGTGCGCCGAGAAGATCACCGTCTTACCCCCTTCCCGAAGGCCTTTGACGTAGTCGAGCACCGATCGGGAGGTCATGGGATCGAGCCCGGAGGTGGGCT
>JALNXI010000269.1 GCA_023230425.1 Methanoculleus sp.
CCTGGGGACGCCAGGGCAGGAGGGTGTAGGTCGAGAGGTCGGGCCGGAGCACCATATCGGACTCCTCGATACGGACGAACCCCTCGATCGACGATCCGTCAAACCCGATACCCCCGGTCAGTGCCTTCTCCGCCTGCTTCACCGGGATAGCGACGTTCTTGGGCATGCCCGGGACGTCAGCGAACTGGAGCCGGAGAAACTTGACATTATCCTTTTCGATACGTTCAAGCATATGTGAGACAGTGTCGCGGGGTTGCATGTGGAAGGTCGCTTCCACCTAATCATATTTATACATGACGCATATATCTCTACTGGAAGTGCAGGGCCGAAGAGCGAACCCTGTGATAGCGATGTGCGGTATAATCGGCGTAATGGACAGGAATCGCGGGACGATTGGCGGCTCCGGCATCAGGCAGGCCCTCTCCATGATGAACGAGCGCGGCAGCGGCGAGGGAGCGGGGTATGCAGCCTACGGCATCTATCCTGAATACCGGGACTGCTACGCGCTCCACGTCTTCTTCAACGACATCCAGGAGGATAAACTGCCTTTTGAAGCGGTGCTTGAGCAGTGGGGGACGGTCGAGCACGACGAGGCGATCCCGACCTACGACCAGCCGAACCTTCGGGCGACCTGCACCCCCTGGCGCTACTTTTATAGGCCAGACCCCTCCCTCGCACCGGGGGGTGCATCCCAGGACGATATGGTCAGCACCCTGGTGATGCGGGTCAACGCCGCCCGCCGGGGCGCTCTCATCGTCTCCTCGGGGAAGAACCTCGGTGTCTTCAAAGCTGCTGGCTGGCCTGAAGATGTCGCGAACTTCTACCGGATCGAGGACTACGAGGGCTACACCTGGCTTGCGCACAACCGCTACCCGACTAACACCCCGGGGTGGTGGGGGGGTGCGCATCCCTTCAACCTCCTCGACTGGAGCGTCGTGCATAACGGCGAGATCACCTCCTACGGGACCAATCGGCGCTACATCGAGAGTTTCGGCTACACCTGCTCGATGTTCACCGACACCGAGGTCGTCGCCTATTTAATCGACCTCCTGGTGCGGCGGCACGGTCTTGATATCGACATCGCGGTCAGGGCGCTCGCCCCGCCCTTCTGGGAGGATATCGACCGGATGCCGGGGGCCGAACAGGAGTGGAACACAGCCCTCCGGCTTGCTTACGCGCAGGCGACGATGAACGGGCCGTTCGCCATCGTGGCCGCGGACGCCGGGACGATGGTCGGGTTCACCGACCGGAGCAAACTCAGGCCAATGGTCGTCGGCGAGTGCGGAGACCGCCTCTACATCTCAAGCGAGGAGGCCGCGATCCGGGCCATGGAGCCCAACGTCGAGTCGATCATGATGCCGGCCGCGGGCGAGCCGGTGATCGGGAGGGTTGCGCGGTGATCGGGAGCCTCCCGCCCCGGTACCGGGTCAGCATCGACCCGGTACGGTGCATGGAGTGCGAGCGGTGCATCGAGAACTGTTCCTACGGGGTATTCCGGCGGGACGGCGAGCAGATCCTGGTCAACTCGCGGAACTGCACGGCCTGCCACCGGTGCGTCGCCTGCTGCCCCCGGGACGCCATCATGCTTGAGGAGCACCCCTGCGACTACCGGAGCCACCCCCTCTGGACCAGAGAGGCCCGGGAGGCGATCTACCGCCAGGCAGAGACCGGCAAGATCATCCTCGCCGGGATGGGCAATGCGCTCGATTACCCGGTCATATTCGACCGCCTGGTGCTCGACGCCTGCCAGGTCACGAACCCGAGCCTCGACCCGCTCCGCGAGCCCATCGAACTGCGGACCCATATCGGGAAGAAACCGGCGAGGCTGGACCTCCGCCGGAACTCGAACGGGGATGTCGAACTCAGGACCCGGCTCACCCCGAACCTCAGGGCCGAGACCCCGGTCATGATCGGGCACATGAGTTACGGGGCGATCAGCCTCAACGCCCAGGTGGCGATGGCCCGGGCGGCGAAGGAGGTCGGGACGTTCATGGGCACCGGGGAGGGCGGGCTCCATGCTGCCCTCCATCCCTACCAGGACCGCATCGTCGTCCAGGTGGCCTCCGGAAGGTTCGGGGTGAACATCGACTACCTGGAGCGCGGTGCGGCCATCGAGATCAAGATCGGCCAAGGCGCAAAACCGGGCATCGGCGGACACCTCCCCGGCGAGAAGGTCTGCGGGGAGATATCCCGCACAAGGATGATCCCGGAGGGGAGCGATGCGATCAGCCCCGCGCCGCACCATGACATCTACAGCATCGAGGATCTCGCCCAGCTCGTCCGGGCCCTCAAGGAGGCGACCGAGTGGAAGAAGCCGGTCTTTGTGAAGATCGCCGCCGTCCATAACACCGCCGCCATCGCCGCCGGTATCGCCCGTTCGCCGGCCGACGCCGTCGTCATCGACGGGTTCCGGGGCGGCACCGGCGCGGCACCGCGGGTCTTCCGCGACCATGTGGGTATCCCGATCGAGGCGGCGGTCGCGAGCGTGGACCAAAAGCTCCGCGACCAGGGGATACGAAACGAGGTCTCGGTCATCGCAAGCGGCGGTATAAGGGGGAGTGCCGATGTGGCGAAAGTGATCGCCCTCGGCGCCGATGCAGTCTATATCGGGACCGCCGCGCTGGTGGCGATGGGGTGCCGGGTCTGCGGGAACTGTTACCGGGGCCTCTGTCCCTGGGGGATTGCCACCCAGCGCCCGGACCTGGTGCAGCGCTTAGACCCCGACGTGGCATCGAAGCAGGTAGCCAACCTGATCCATGCATGGACCCTGGAACTTGCCGAACTGCTGGGCGCGGCCGGGATCAACAGCATCGAGAGCCTGCGGGGCAACCGTGACCGGCTTCGGGGGTATATGCTGGATGAGAGCCAGATGCAGGTGCTCGGCGTCAAGCCGGTGGGGGCGTGAGGCACAGAAAAAGATGGGTGATGATGGAGGGGGAATTGCCCCCCTCACGACGTCGCGACCTCGACGCACTCCTTCCTCGTTCCTATCCGGGCGAGCGCCCCGCACATCCCCGGAACGTAGGCGAGGGCTTTCCCGGAGTCCACCATGATCGATGCGAACTCGTCCATCCGGGGCGAGACGACCATGCAGGTGTCCGGGATCACCCGGGCGCCGCTGTGCTCGATGACGCCTACGAGGTCGGGGTTACTCTTCGCGACCCCCCGGGCGGCGAAGATATAGAAGGGTTTCGTCGTCTTCTTCCCCTTAAGGAGATCCGCAAGGCCGCGGAGTTCGTCGGCGGAGCAGTGTGGGCACCCGACCGCGACCGCCTCGACCTCCGTCTCCACAAAGAGGGCTTCAATCTCATCCTGTGTCACCGTCACCCGGTCAAGGTCGTCGGTCTTAAACGAGAAGACCCGGGCCTCCGGGGTGATCTTATCGACGTGGAAGAGCGCAACCGCGCCGGTCGCCGCCATAGCGGCGCCGAGCGCCTTGAGCTGGTCGCGGCCCGGCCGGATCCCCTCGAAGATGGGTATACGGTTCCCCACCTTCTTCCCGGCAACGTGCCCGATAGCGCCCCAGTGGTCGGA
>JALNXI010000016.1 GCA_023230425.1 Methanoculleus sp.
GGTCTTCACCGACCTCGATGGAGCGACCGACGTCTTCATCGACCTCTCCCGGCAGGGGACGGTGATGGTCGTGCACGCCCACGGGGATAACATCCCGCTCCTCCGCCACTGGGTCCCCCTCCTCCCGGGGCCGCTCGTCGCCACCACCCAGGCGGCGCCCTTACCTCACGTCTACAACTTCGGCGGGTTCACCGACGGCGACCGGGCTGTCTTTGCCGCAGACGACCTCGGGGCGGCATCGGTCCGGATCATCGGGTTCGATCTTTCCGACCGGAATGTCGACCCCGTCAAGCGGGGAAAACTCTTCTGGGCCGGGGAACTCCTCCGCCTGATCGGGTATGACCTCTAACGCTCTCATCATCGATGGCTACGTCGACGAGCCTGCGTGCCTCGGCGTCGCACCCTACATATCCCCCTACATCAGGGAGGTCGCCGGCGTCCTCTCCGGGCACGGCTACACTCCCGACTACGTCACCATCGATCAGGTCCGGTCCGACCCGGCCCTGATTGCCGGCCACGGCCGCGGTGACCTCGTGGTGATGATCGCAGGGCTGACCGTCCCCGGCGCCTACATCGGGGGGAAGCCCGCGACCCTGACGGAGGTCCAGCAACTCGGGACCCTGCTCCGGGGACCGAAGACCGCGATCGGCGGGCCGATAGCCTTCGGTTACGCTCCCGGAGGCGGGAGGAAGGCTATCCGGCAGGCTATTGCCGGGTTTGACGCCACGCTCTCGGGGTCGCCCGCGGTGGCGCTGGATGCCTGGCTCTCGGGCGGCGAACCTGTCGGCGCGGCTGATTACTCCCTGACCGACCCCTGGTGTCTGGCAGGCGCGGGGATCATCGCCCGGCACCCGGCGTTCCCGTACGTTATGTGCGAGCTCGAGACCGCGATCGGGTGCTCCCGGGCGACGGTCGGGGGGTGCTCCTTCTGCACCGAGCCGTTCTACGGGCTGCCGCGCTACCGCAGCATCGAGGGTATCGCAGGGGAAGTGGCGGCGCTCCGTGCGGCGGGCGCCCGCCACTTCAGGCTCGGCCGGCAGCCGGACCTCCTTGCCTACCAGAGCAGCGGCGGGGAGTTCCCGGTCCCGCGCCCGGATGTGCTCGGAGAACTCTTCTCAGCCGTCCGGGAGAACGCCCCGGACCTGTTGACCCTGCACATCGACAACATCAATCCGGGAACCATCGCCCGGCACGAGGATGCGGCCCGGGCGGCGCTCGCGGAGATCGTGGCCGGCCACACCCCCGGCGACACTGCTGCCTTCGGTATGGAGACCGCCGATCCGGCGGTGGTCGCGGCGAACAACCTCAAAGCCATGCCGGACGATGTCTTCCGGGCGATTGAGGTCGTCAACGACGTCGGGGCGATGCGGACCGGGGGCATCCCGGAACTCCTCCCTGGCCTGAACTTCATCGTCGGCCTCGCGGGGGAGACGCCGGCGACCTTCGACGCGAACTCCGCGTTTCTCCAGCGAGTGCTCGACGCCGGGTTTCTGGTGCGGCGGGTGAACATCCGGCAGGTTATGCCGTTTGAGGGGACGGCGGCCTACGAGGAGAACACGCTCGGGATGCACGACGCCCGGTTCCGCGCGTTTAAGGAGTGGGCCCGGACACAGTTCGACGAGCCGATGCTTCGCCGGGTCTTTCCCGCCGGCACCATCCTCCGGGACATCATCATCGAGATCCCCGGGAAACCGTCGTTCGGGCGGCAGATGGGGTCATACCCCATCCTGGTTGGGGTCCCCCTCGAACTCCCGGTGGGGATGGTGCTCGACGCCGTCGTGGTAGACTGGGGGATGCGGTCGGTGACGGCCCTCCCCTGCCCGGTGGAGGTCAACACCCTCCCGGTAGCGGCGCTCCGGTGGATCCCGGGCGTCGGCAAAAAGAGGGCCGCAACCATCGCCGCCCGCCGGCCGTTCCGGAGCCTTGAAGAGTTCCGGAAGGTCGCCGGGGAGACGGGGATCGAGGGTGTGATGAAGTTTTAGAGCGGCCTTTACAGGAGTGCCTCCGGGCAGATCGCACCGATCGCGGGTTGCATTGCGCGTAGAAAGGTGGATGGGTATCTTCGGAAGGTCGCATCCCGGGGCACGCCCGGGCACGGCCGTTCCCGGGTATCGCCCCGCACTGCCCCCGCCCCCGATGGGGCGGGGGAGGAGGCCGGGAGGGGTGGGGGGACGGAGCGTTGTGCTGCCGGTGGGGAGGAGAGATTCCCGGGATAACGGCCACCCTGGTCCTGCCCTCCTCCGGTGAGCCCAGGGAGATCCGGACCTGCCACTCACACCGCTTGGGTGGAGACGAGCACAAGAGCCGGGACAGAGGTCCAGCAGAGTTCGATGATCTGGAATCGTTGCGGTGGTGCTCCAGGCCGCGATCCCATGCACCTCCGGTTGCTTCACGCAAAGTCCGGCAATGGGTGTTGGTGACTCCCCTCCGGATGCTCAAACACCTATTCTGCGGACAATCGCTCCCTACTCTTCCTCCCGGAGTTCCATCACCCGGAGCACGTCCGTCCGGGTGACGATACCGACCAGGGTGCCGTCGGCGACCACGGGGATCCTCCCGATATCCTTGCCCGTTATGACCCTCAGCGCATCGAGAAGCGGCGCCGACGGCGAGAGAGTGATCGGGTTCCGGGTCATGACGTCCCGCACCTGCATCGCCTCCCGGTCGAGCGGCGAGATCTTGTGGACGTCGGCGAGGGCAATGATCCCCACGAGTGCTCCCCGCTCCACCACGGGAAAGCCGAGATGTTTCGTCTCGTACATCATCTCCACCAACCGGGAGAGCGGCATTGCCGGCTCCACGGTGACGACGGGGCTGCTCATTGCGTCCGCCACCGTGACGTCCTGGAGCAGGATGTTGTAGCGGAGGAACGTGGCCTCCTGGTTCGCCCCGATGTAAATGAAGAACGCGATGATGATCAGGATGGGGTTGAGGAGCAGGAGCCCGACGATCCCGAAGAGGACGGCAAACGTCTTCCCGACATCGGCGGCGATCCGGGTCGCGCGGGAGAGCGGCATCCTCCGGGCGAGCCAGGCCCGGAGCACGCGCCCCCCATCCATGGGGAACGCCGGGAGGAGGTTGAACCCGAAGAGCAGGATATTCAAGAGGCCAAGGTAGCCGAAGGTGAAGACCAGAACCCCGGCGATGCCCGGGTCGGCGACGATGGCATCAAAGACGTAGACCAGGGCGGCACTGATCAGGCCGATTGCGAGGCTCGTGAGCGGGCCCGCAAGCGCCATAGGAAGTTCCACCTTCGGGTCCGGCATCGTCTCTTCCATCTGGGAGACGCCCCCGAGGATGAGGAGCGTGATGCTGTGGATCTTGATTCCCTTTGCCCTCGCGATGAGCGAGTGGGCCATCTCGTGGATGAAGACTCCGACAAAGAGGCCGAGCGCGACGACGGTCCCGAGTATGTAGGGATTGAGTCCGGCCGCAATCAGCGTCACGTCGATCGGAACACCGAAGAGGGCCGCGATCAACTCGGTCGTGAGCAGGATCTGGCTCCCGATGATCCAGGCAAAGAGGGGGATCACCAGGAGGAAACTCCAGTGTAGTTTGACTGGAATCCCGGCAAGGTTTCCGATCTGTAGCGACGCTTCCATGAGAAGGAGTATCTTTTTATCATTTATAGTAATATACCTTCAGAGGATACCGATGAGAACACAGATCACCGAGCTGTTCGGACTCCGCGTCTATACCGACAGGGCTGTCTTTGTCGGAAACGTTGATGATGTCGTGATCGATGTAGACCAAAAAAAGATCGACTCCCTCGCAGTCGGCGAGCTCAACCCTGAGATCGGAGAGGTAAAGGGCTATGCCGGACTGCAGATCCCCTTCCGCATCATAAAGAGCATCGGGGATATCGTCATCGTCCGCCACATCCCCGGGATCTTCAGGTCGCCGGCAAAAGAGGAATAACTGCAAGATCCGACCTTTCCGGGGATCCTCTACTGATAGAATATGGATATCAAAGATCACGAGATCTTCTCGAACCTCACCATCTTCCCCCCCGTTTTTGTCAGGCTCGACGGCCGGGCCTTTCACCGTCTGGCCCGTGCACTTGATCTAAAAAAACCGTTCGATCCCGCCTTCCACGCGAGTATGCGGTCAGTCTGCCGCTCCCTCCTCAGCGAAAGCGGTCTTTCCCCCGTGTTCGCCTACACATTCTCCGACGAGATCAGCCTCTACTTCCGGACGCTGCCGTTCTCCGGACGGGTGGAGAAGATCGACTCCGTGACCGCCGCGATTGCGGCAAGCGCGCTGACGATAGAGTTTGGGTGCGCCGAACCCCTCGCGTTCGATGCCCGGACCATCCCCGCAACTCCCGAGTTCGCGGTCGAGTACCTCGCATCACGGCAGAACGAGGCGTGGCGGAACCACATCAACGCCTACTGCCAGAGTGCGCTGGTCGACGAGGGGATGAGCCCCCGTGAGGCCGCCGCCGCGCTCCGGGGGTTGCAGTCGGATGCGATGCACGATATGATGTTCGAACGAGGCGTCAATCTGGCGGCAACGCCGGCCTGGCAGCGGCGGGGTACGCTCCTCTACCGGGAAGAGTGCATAAAAGAAGGGTATAATCCCCTGACGGGAGAGACCGTCGAGGCCATGCGGACCTGCATCCGGGAACCGGAGGAGACGCCCCTCTTCTCAACAGTTGAGGGGGCAGCCCTGATCCAGTCACTCACCGGCGCGTGAGATGCCGATCTGCATCTGCACGCCTTCCACATCCCAGTCCTTCTCGAGGGCAAAGGGCTTGCCCGGTCTCTCTCCGTCTGTGTGGCGGATGGTGAGGGCTGCCGCCCGCACCTCCCCGGCGATCTCTTTCTGCCACTCCTCTTCCCCGATGAGCGAGGCCACCCGCTCGTCGGCGACATCCACGGCCGCGACGATGAAGTCGTTGACGTTCAGGTCCAGCTGGCGGCGCATCTCCTGGATCCGCCGGATCACCTCGCGAGCGTAGCCCTCGGCCTCAAGTGTCGGCGTGAGGGTGACGTCCACGTAGACCGTCGCGTCCTTCATGGAGGCGGCAAAGACACCCGTGGGGAGGGCTTCCGCGAAGGTGACGTGGCGCGCGGCGATCTCGTAGCCGTCGAGTTCGGCCTTTCCTTCCCGTTCGATGGTGGCCTTCAGGGCGGTGCCATCCGCCTGCTCGATGAGCGCTTTGACCTTCGGCCCCTCCCTGCCAAACTCCGGGCCGATGGCCCGCATAACCGGCTCGGCCTGCCAGGGGATCCGGTCCCACGTTCCCGTAATGACTCTGACCGTCCGGGCGTTTGCCCGGGTCAGGGCAAGGTCGTTTAGGTCTTCAAGAGCTGTCTTCACCTCGTCGCTCCCGGTGACCACCACGGTCTCCCCGACCGGCCAGCGGAGTTTCCGCTTCCCGGCCTGTCGGGCAGTGGCGACCGCATCGTCGAACGACCGGATCACCTCCATATCGGCCTCAAGGTGCGAGTCGATCACGAGGTCGTCCGCCTCGGGCCAGTCAAGCATATGGACGCTCTCCGGGTCTCCCGCGAGGCGGAGGTTCTGGTAGATCTCCTCGGTGATGTGGGGGACAAACGGCGCGAGGAGCGCTATTAAGCGGCGCATGACGTAGTAGGACGTCTCATAGGCATACCGTTTCTCTGGCGAATCCTCCTCGAGCCACATCCGGGGCCTGACGAGCTGCACGTACCAACGGGAGAGGTCCTCGAGGATGAAGGCGGCGAGCGCCCGCGTCTCCCGGTGGAGATGATACTCCTGCATATCCCCGGTGATCGTTTGAACGAGCGTGTTGACCCGGGAGACGATCCAGCGGTCCTCCTCCGGCATATCCCGGATGTGGGTCCGGACAAACGAGTCGTCCCACCGGTCGCCGTCCCCGGATGCCGGCCGGAACGAATCGAGGATCATGTACGGGAGCGGGAACCGGTAGACGTTCCAGAGGATGTTGAGCGCCCGGTGGATGGTCTTCACGCTGTCCCAGTTGAACTTCAGGTCGTCCCAGGGGGCGTTTGCCCAGAGGACGTAGAACCGGAGAACGTCGACCCCGTACTGGTTCATCACCTCTTCAGGGGTTACCACGTTCCCGATGCTCTTGCTCATCTTGCGCCCTTCGGCGTCGAGAGCGAACCCGTGCATCAGGACGCTCTTGTAAGGGGCGCGGCCGAACGCCACGTTGCTCGCCCCGAGCTGGGAGTAGAACCAGCCCCGGGTCTGGTCCTGACCCTCGGTGATGAAGTCCGCCGGCCAGTAGCGGTTGAAGGCCTCGCGCTCTCTGGGGAACCCGAGGGTCGCCCAGGATGCGACCGCCGAGTCGAACCAGACATCGAAGATGTCGTCCACCCGGTGCATCTCCCCGCCGCAGGAGCACGGGATGGTGACCGCGTCGACGTAGGGGCGGTGGGGATCGGCAACCTTCGTCCCCGACCGCTCCTCGAGCTCGGCGATGGTGCCGATGACGGTGTATTCACCGCACCGCTCGCAGTGCCAGATAGGGATGGGGATACCCCAGTAGCGCTGCCGGGAGATGCACCAGTCACGGGAATCCTTGACGAAATCATGGAACCGGGCGCTCCCTGCCCACTCCGGGTACCATTTCACCTTCGCGATCTCATCGAGCATCGAGTCCCGGAGCCCGGTGGCTTTCAGGAACCACTGCGCCGTCGCCCGGTAGATGATGGGAGTCTTGCACCGCCAGCAGTGGCCGTAGCGGTGGGTGATCTTCCGCCGGGCGAGGAGGAAGTCCCCGAGTGCGTCGATGACGACATCGTTTGCGTCCCGGACGTACATGTCTGCAAACGCCCCGGCCGCCGGGGTGAAACATCCGCCGGCATCGACCGGGCAGAAGGCCTCAAGCCCCTCCCTGATGCCGACGAGGTAGTCGTCCCACCCGTGTCCGGGGGCGATGTGGACGAGGCCGGTGTTCTCGAGCGCGACGTAGTCGGCCGCCACAACCCGGTGCTGGATCTCGTTCTGGTGCGGCACAAGGTCGGCGAGCGGTGAGGTATACTCGGTCCCAATGAGATCGCTTCCGTTCAACCGTTCGAGGACCGTATAGTCCTGGTAGCGCCCCATCTTCAGGACAGACTCGACGAGTTCGTCGGCGATCCAGAGGATCTCTTCGCTGTCATCCTTCTCTGCGCGCACCCGGGCGTAGGTGAAGGCAGGGTTGACCGCTACGGCCACGTTCGCCGGGAGCGTCCAGGGCGTCGTCGTCCAGATCACCAGGTACTCGTTCTCGCGCCCGGTGATGGGGAACTTGACGAAGATGGAGGGATCGGTCTCGTCCCAGTACTCCACCTCAGAGTCGGCGATCGCCGTCTCGCACCGGGGGCACCAGTTCACGACCCGGTGACCGCGTTCGAGGAGCCCGCGCTCATCAGCCCGCTGGAGTGTCCACCACGCGGACTCGATATAGTCCTCCTTGATGGTCTGGTAGGGGTTGTCGAAGTCGAGCCAGACGCCGAGCCGCCGGAACTGCTCGCTCATGATCTCCATATGCGTCACCGCAAACGTCCGGCATTGCTCGATGAATGCGGCGATTCCGTATTCCTCAATGTCTTTCTTGGAGGTGAACCCGAGCTGGTGCTCCACTTTCACCTCGATGGGGAGGCCGTGCATATCGTAGCCGGCCCGCTCGATGACGTTCGCGCCCCGCATCCGGTGGTACCGGAGAATGGCATCTTTTAAGACCTTATTCCAGGCGGTGCCGAGGTGGATGTGGCCGGTGGTATACGGCGGCCCGTCGACGAAAAAGAACGCTTTGCCATCCTTCCTCAGGCTCTGGACATGTGCATAGATATTTTCTCTCTTCCAGTAATCCTGGACTCCCGCCTCGATGTCACGCGGGTTATAACTGCTGGTGACCTCTTTCACCTCATATCCCTCATATTCACACTCTGGTGTACCGTTTGTTCTTGGGGGACAAAGCATTTGTGCGACTGCCTGAAGGTGCGACGGGTGGAACGTCCGGAGCGGTCACGAGGTCCCTCCCTCAGCCTTTATACCCCCGGCCTCCTACCCTCCCCCATGCAGATCGCAGTCATCGGGAGAGGGGACTGCTCCGACGAGGAGTATGCGGCGGCGGAGACCATCGGCCGCCTCATCGCCGGCAACCGCGCGACCGTCTGCTGCGGCGGCCTCGGCGGGGTGATGGAGGCTGTCTGCAGGGGCGCGAAGGAAGGCGGCGGCACGACCGTTGGCATCCTCCCGGATACCGGGGACGGGAACGCCTATCTTGACGTGGTGGTCCGCACCGGCATGGGCCACGCGAGGAATGTCGTCCTCGTCCACTCGGCGGATGCGGTTATCGCCGTCGGCGGAGGCTACGGCACGCTCTCGGAGATCGCTGTCGCGCTCAAGATAGGAAAACCGGTCTTTGGCCTTGCGACCTGGAAGATAGAGGGGGTGATGGCCTGCGTCGCGCCCGAGGAGGCGGTTATCCTCGCAGTTCGCGCAGGACGCCTGTCTCGTCCGTCTCGTAGCCCCCGAGGTTTAGGAGGATCTGCTTGAACGCCTCCGACGAGACGGTCTCGACCAGGGTCGCGATCCGGGGGTCATCGAGCATCGCGCGGTGCATAACGAGTTCATAACGTTCCGTTGCCACCGGGACGAACGCGAGATCGAGTGCCTTTGCGGCGCTGTAGACCCCCATCCCCGCGTCCACCTCCCCGGTCCGGACCGCGAGGGCCACCGCAAGGTGCGTCGTCACCTCACGCCCGTAGCCGGGGATGGACGCCGGATCGATACCGCGCGTCGCAAGACGGTGGTCAAGGAGCATCCGGGTTCCCGACCCCTTCTGCCGGTTGATGAACGTCCGCCCGGGCAGGTCGTCGAACCCGAGCCCGTCGCGGGAGATAACCCCCTGTTGCCGTTCTGCCACACAGAGGAGGGCCAGGTCCGCGCCGGGCATATACCGCTCCAGGTAATGGGTGTTGTAGGTGCCGTCAGGGGAGAGGAGGTGCATCGGGGCTGCGTGGCACTCCTGCTTCTTCAGCGCGAGCACCCCCCCCATGCTCCCGGTGTGGGTGGAGTGGATGTCGACGCCATGCGGCCTTGCTAGATCCGCCAGGTGGTCGAGGGCCGGGTCGTGGCTGCCGGTGACGAGCACTGCCTCCTCTGCCTCCGCACGCGGGACGGTGAGCCGGACGCCCACGGCCTCTCCGGCCTCGGCGCCCTCTTTCTGCGCTGGGATCTGCAGGTAGCCGTTCGCCCGGACTGCGCTCATCTGGACCCCCGCGCCTCTTGATTGGGGCACCGCCACCCAGCGGTCGCCGATCCTCCCCACTGAGAGGAGGACGAACTCGTCGGTCCCGATATCCGACTGGAGGCTTGTGGTCAGTCTGGCGGCGACGCGCTCGGGCCGGGGGGCGGGGAGGCCGTAGCGGGCGATGAGCGGTAGCACGATCTCCCGGAGAACGGTCGCCGCCGCGAGCGGGTAGCCCGGGAGGCCGAATACCGGCTTTCCCTCAACCCGGCCGATGATCACCGGTTTTCCGGGCTTGATGGCGACACCATGTGCCAGCACCTCGCCGAGGTCCCGGATGATATCGGCGGTGTAGTCGCGGGTCCCGGCGGACGAGCCGGCCGAGACGAGCATGATATCGTTCTCGGCGACGCCGAGCCGGACGGCCTCCCGAATCAGGTCGTAGTCGTCCGGCACAATCGGATAACGGTGCGCCTCCACCCCTGCCTCCGCGAGGACCGCCGCGGCCATCAGGGTGTTGCTCTCCACGACCTTTCCCGGCGGCGGCGCTACGCCTGCCGGCACCAGCTCGCTCCCGGTGGGGATCAGGCCGGCCCGGACGTTCTTGACCGCAAGGTCGGTAACCCCGTAGTTTGCGAGCGCTCCCAGATCCTGTGGCCGGATACGGTGGCCTTTCGGGACGATCATCTCCGACTCCCCGATATCCTCGCCGACCGGGCGGATGTGCTGCCAGGGGCTGACCGGCTTTCTGACGGTGTAGGTCTCACCGTCGACCCAGACATCCTCGATCATGACCACTGCATCGTAGCCGGGCGGGACGATGTTTCCCGTGTTGACCCTCGCCGCATCCGGGAGGGTCACCGGGTGCTGCTCGCTCGCCCCGAGGGTATCGACGCTTCTCGCCGCGATCCCATCCATCGCCGATATGTGGATGGCAGGGACCGAGAACCGGGCGAATATGGGCGCGGCGGTGATCCTCCCCACCGCTTCGGCGGTCACCGGGATCCGCACGACCCCCGGAACCGCCGGGAAGGAGCGCTCGACGAGTGCCCGCGCCTGGTCGAGCGTTATGACCGAGAGGTAGCGCTTCACCACAAGATCACCTCCACCTCCTCACTGACCTCGAACCCCTCGCTCGACGCCGGGATCCGCACCAACCCCTCGCTCTGCACCAGGGTGTTAAGGAGCCCGGATTTCCCGAAGACCGGTGTCGCCTCGCCGTCCCTGACGCTGACCCGGATATAGTCCTCCCGCCCGCGGGTGGAGGGGACGTTCTGCGTCAGCCGCGCGCGGATGGTCCGCCGGGAGACGGAAGTCTCGCGCATCGCCGCGAGCAGGTGGTCGACGATGGCGACAAGCACGACGAACGCCGAGGCCGGATGCCCCGGGAGCCCGATGACCGGTTTTCCCCGCGCCGTCCCTATGATAGTAGGTTTCCCGGGCGCGAGGGCGATCCCGTGCACCAGCACCTCGCCGAGGTCTGCGATGACCGCTGCGGTGTTGTCCCGCTCGTCCTTCGAGGAGCCTCCCGATACCAGGACAGCGTCGCACCGGTCGAGCGCCGAAGAGACCGCTCTCTCGAGCACTGCCCGCTCATCCCTGACGATTCCGAAGTAGACAGGGTGGCAGCCCCGCTCCGTCACGAAGGCGCCGGCGAGGTAGGAGTTCGCGTCCCGCACCTCGCCCGGTCCCGGGGCCCCGGCGACGGGGACAAGTTCGTTCCCCGTGGATATGATCCCGATCCGCGGGGCCGTCACCACAGAGACCCGGTCGGCGCCGACCGCCGCGGCGACGCCGATGTCCCGGGGAGAGAGCACGCGGCCTCGCTCGAGCACCATCTTCCCCGCCCGGAAGTCCTCACCCCGGAAGACTACGTTCTCACCGGGCGCCACCGGGCGGTGTACCAGGACATCGTCCCCGATCTGCTCGGCGTGCTCGATCATCACCACCGCGTCCGCACCCTCCGGCAGGGCGCCGCCGGTGGGGACGTATTTACACGATCCCCGGGATACGCTTCCGGCATCCGCGCTCCCCATCCCGACCCGGCCCCGGCACTGGAGCATCGCCGGGATGGCCTCTCCGGCCCCGGTGGTCTCGGCTGCGGCGACCGCGTAGCCGTCGACCGTCGACCGGTCAAACCCCGGTATGTCGATATCGGTACAGACGTCTCTCGCGAGGACTCTATGGAGGGCGTCTTCGAGCGGGACGTCTTCGCACCCGGCCGGGGGCGCGATCCTCCGCACCGCCTCAATGGCCTCGCTGACCGGGACGACCTCGAGGAAGAGGCTCATCTGAAGCAGCCCAACTGGCAGCTCCGGATCTTAATTCTCGGTTCGCGCTGGTTGCAGTACCGGGCGATATCCATCTTCGGTATACCGTATTTCTCTGATATCTCAAAGGCCTGGGGGCAGGTGATCTCGTTCTCTATGCCATACGCCTCGAATGCTTTTCGTACCTTCTCTTCGTCCATAGTACCCACATGGTCTTCCTGCAGAGTGATAGGATTTACTATTGGACCAGTCAAGCACTACCATTTAGCATGCTACCCGCCCATGTACGTATCCGATGCGAATCGCGCTGATCAACTCAAAGGAAGATGCAGCTGGGGTGAACATCCGGGACCACCTCCGAGCCCTGCTTGCAGGGTCCGGGCGATGGCCGCTCGTAGATCACCATACGCTGACGTTCCACGAGATCCAGGGAAGGCTGATCTACCGGGACCGGATCGATGAAGAGGTCGATGCCGACCTCCTCATCTTCATATCCCGGCACTCGAGCGCGCAGCCGACGCCCGCTCTGACCGTGCATGTGACCGGCAACTACGGCGCCGCCGACCTCGGCGGAGAGCCGGGAGCGCTTGCGCCGGCGGCCCCTGCGTGGATGCACGCTATCCTGCAGAACCTCGCCGCCCGGGCCCCGGAGGGTTACCGGGTCTCCTACGAGGTGACGCACCACGGTCCGACGGCGCTCGCCACGCCGTCGCTCTTCGTCGAGATCGGGTCCACCCCCACAGAATGGGCCGACCCGGCCGCCGGGCGAGCGGTGGCGGAGAGCATCCTCACGGCGACGCCGGGGGAGACGATCAACCTCATCGGCTTTGGCGGGACGCATTACGCTATGCGGCAGACCGCTATCGCCCTCTCCTCCCGGGGCGCCTTCGGTCACATCGCCCCGGCCCGACAGGCCGGCGCCCTCAGCCCCGGTCTCATACGGCGGATGCAAGAGGCAAGCCGTGCCGTTGCTGCCTACATCGACAGGAAATCGCTCCCCACAGATGAGATCGGGCGGTTCGAGCGGATACTCGACGAAGCCGGAATCCTCCTCCTCTCCGAGTCGGAGATCCGGGAGGCCTCGAGTCTCGACTGGGCCACCTACCTCAGGGTCAGGGCTCTCGCCGAAGAGATCGCCCCGGGGTCACGTATCCGTATCCACGGCCTTGCCGGGAATGGAACCCCCGTTCCGGTGCAGATAATCCCTGATCTGGTTGAAGAAACGGTGAAATGTGATAAACTCGGTTTTCTCGATGCCCTCGATGAATTACCCGTTATTCATATCACAAAAGGATCAACAGAGGTATTATCGGCGTTTATCACCTTCGAGAGCGAGTCTTCCCGACTCGCAAGTGATATAACTACCCTGTGTGTAAAACTCTTACTTATCTGTGAAGACGCTGTTATCGACGGTGATCACCTCGTCCTCCGGAAGGTGCGGTTTGACCCCGAGAAGGCGCGCAGACACGGGGTTCCGAGAGGGCCGCTCTTTGCCATGCTTGCCGGCGGGAAAGCGGTTGAGATCGAGGGGCGGACGATCACGCCCGATGCAGTGCAGACAACCAGTATGAAGCGGATACATATCCCGGGATTGGAGAGATACATATGAAATCCATCGTAGAAGAGGCACTTTCACGGGCACGAGAGGAGCAGCGCTTTGCTGAGCCCACAGGGGTCGACAAGGATCACGAAGATATCCTCATGGAACTCCGGACTGAGATCGCAGTCGTCGGTTGCGGCGGCGGCGGCTCGAACACGGTCACCCGGATGGCGGAGGAAGGCATCAACGGGGCACGGCTGATCGCCCTCAACACCGACGCCCAGCACCTCATCCGGACCCGAGCAGAGACCCGTATTCTTATCGGGAGGCAGAGGACCCGGGGCCTGGGTGCGGGCTCGATCCCCCAGGTCGGCGAGGAGGCGGCCCTCGAGAACGAGGACGAGATCAAGCGGGCCGTCGAGGGGTGCGATATGGTCTTCATCACCACCGGGCTTGGGGGCGGCACCGGCACCGGCTCCGCACCCGTGGTCGCGAAGTCCGCCCGGGAAGAGGGTGCCCTGACCATCGCCGTTGTCACCCTGCCGTTCACGGCAGAGGGTGCTATCCGGGCGCAGAATGCCGAGGCCGGCCTCGAACGGCTCCGCGAAGTTGCGGATACCGTCATCGTCGTGCCGAATGACCGGCTGCTCGAGGTTGTGCCCCGCCTCCCGCTCCACGCCGCCTTCAAGGTCTCGGACGAGGTGCTGATGCGGGCGGTCAAGGGCATAACCGAACTGATCACGATGCCCGGGCTCGTGAACCTCGACTTCGCCGATGTCCGGACCGTCATGGAACGGGGCGGCGTCGCGATGATCGGTATGGGCGAGAGCGACAGTGAGGACAAAGCCGCCGACTCGGTCAAGAAGGCGCTGCGCTCCCCGCTGCTCGATGTGGATATATCCGGGGCGACCGCAGCGCTCGTCAACGTGGTCGGCGGGCCCGATATGACCATGTTTGAGGCCGAAGGCGTGATTCAGGAGGTCTACGACCGCATCGACCCCGATGCCCGCATCATATGGGGGGCCCAGGTCGACCCCGATATGCAGGGCAAGATGCGAACGCTGCTGGTCATCACCGGTGTCCGGTCACCACAAATATATGGGAGAAACGAAAAGAGTATGCCACGGATGATGAAACAGTTTGAGATCGACTTCCTGAAGTGAGCCGATATGATGGACTATAAAGAGAAGTTTGAGGAAGTAAAGTCGTTCAAGATCGAAGAGGAACTCTTCAAGAAGTACTGGCGCGTGCTGAAACTGGCACGGACGCCGACCCGTGACGAGTTCTCGAAGATTGCGATCGTGGCGGCGGCCGGCATCATGCTCATCGGCCTTGTCGGCTTTATTATATACGAGATCCTGCTGGTATTGCCCAAATGATGGATATGGCTGAGAGCGCAAACAGAGTATATGCAATAAAGACGACCGCAAAGCAGGAGCGGACGGTTGCCGACAACATCGAGAAGGTGACCCGGGACCAGAAAGACATCCATGTGACGGCTGTGATGGTTCCCGAGGAGTTGAAGGGCTACGTCCTTGTGGAGAGCCCTGACGCCATCGCCCGGATTGAGCAGCTGGTAGAGTTGATCCCTCACGCGCGCGCGGTGGTGCAGGGCTCGACCGCCTTCTCGGAGGTTGCGCATTTCCTGGTGCCGAAACCGGTGGTCAGCGGCATCACCGAGGGCACCATCGTCGAGATCATCGCGGGTCCCTTCAAGGGTGAGAAAGCGGTCGTGAAGAGGATCGATACCGGGAAGGAAGAGATCACGGTCGAACTCTACGAGAGTATGGTCCCCATTCCGATCACGGTCCGCGGCGATTCCGTCCGTGTCGTGGAGCGGTCGGAAGACGCTAACTGAAGAATATCACTCTATTTCTCCTTTTTCGACCCGGACACGGGTCGTTGCGCCGCCGGTGATGGGATTTCCATCGGCCGGGCGCACCCGCTTGTGTGAAGCCGGGTCGCCGGAGCGGAACCCCCCGGGCACCATACTTTAAATCCTCTTACGGTGACCTTAGATAACCCAGGCAACTATTCCCCTGAGGAATAAGCTGGAGAAACTTGTATGGCAGAAACGGTCGAAGTATTGGTACCCGGCGGCAAGGCTACAGCAGGTCCGCCTCTGGGCCCAGCGCTCGGACCTCTCGGTATCAACGTGAAGGCAGTCGTCGAAGAGATCAATAAGAAGACGGCCGATTTCAACGGCATGCAGGTGCCGGTGATGGTCACAGTCGACGATAAGCGCAACTTCACGATTGAGGTGGGTATTCCGCCCACGACGGCTCTCGTCATGAAAGAGGCCGGTATCGGGAAGGGCTCCGCGGAGCCGGGTACTTTGGTGGCGGGAGACTTGCCGCTGGAGGCCGCTGTCCGTATTGCCCGTATGAAACTTGATGGCATGCTCTCGTACGACCTGAAATCAGCGGTCAAAGAGGTCGTTGGAACGTGCGTGAGTGTCGGTGTCACCGTTGAGGGCCAAAAGCCCCGCGAGATCATCCGGGCCATCAACGACGGAGCATACGACGGCGTACTCGTCGCATAGATGTCAGACAACCATAGAAGATCATGAGGTCGTGTACTATGGAGGCAAAG
>JALNXI010000270.1 GCA_023230425.1 Methanoculleus sp.
GGTATCCGGATTACTACTACGACTACTCGGACCTCCACACCGCACATCTGGAAACCCCGTTCAGGACAAATGCGGACTGCGAACAGCTGCTCCGGCGAGTGCCCGATATCGGAAGCGGGATCAACCTCTTCAGGCCTGTCGTTGCAAGAGAACAGGGAACCGCCGGCTGTATGGATGTCCCGCGCCCGATCCCTCCGCGGGGCGGCAACACGATGGTGCTCAATCCCGGGTGTCTCCGGATGTTTCCGAACCTCGCACCCCGCATCGGCGCGACAAATGCCCGGCGGGGCGATACGTTCTGGTGCATCCTCAACGACCGGGTCAAGGGTCACGCAGTTGCTCCGTTCTCGGTCGCCGTGAGGCAGGAGCGCACCGCCGAAGCGGCGGTGAAGTTCAATCTCGACACCCTCCGCGCAGATATGTACGGCAACGCGTTCGTCCGGGCGATGGATGCCTACTACCTTCGCAAGATCGAAGAGACAGGCAGGATCCCAAGGAGGGTCCGGCTTGCGATCGGCGATGAGGAGATTGAGGATATCGTACAATCATTCCGGGCAGCCCTGGAGCAGAGGCTCGTCCGTTTTGTGGAGAATGGTTACCGCATCCTGGGACTCTGCTCCGCGATTGAAGCGACGCTCCGTTCGCCGGCCTTCGCGCACCGGGACGAAGCGGAAACAGCGCTTCGCTTTATCCGGGAACTGAAGGAGACGTATTCGCCCAAAGAGATCCGGCAATTCTACGAACGCACGAGACTGTTTCCCGAAGACGACCTGAAGGCGTTCCTGCGAGGCCTGCCCGACACTATCAGATCGTACCGTTGCAGCCTGCCGCCCGACGTGCTGCCGGAGGCAGTCGATCGCGCCCGCAGGATTGTCTCCTCGATCCTGGAGAAGAGAAACGGGATACCCGCTCTGGAACTGCGGTGCCTTGGCCACGGCCACGAAGGAGCGGTCTTCACCGACGGAAACCGTGCGTTCAAGTATTTCTACGCTGGCAAGGCAAACTTCCAGGAGGGGAGACTTGAGTTTATTCGGGAGCGGATTCTTGACAATCCGGCCCTCCGGCACGTTTGCCGGTTGTCCGAGATCGTGGAAGACGCGGGAGAATTGATCTTCGTGATGGAATATGTAGCGGGGTCTGCATACAAGGGAGGCCACCTCGGGGACATTTTCACCCTGCTTGATGAGTGCCGCCGGGCGGAGATCGCGTTCACGAACTTTCACCCGAAGAACCTCATCGTCACCAATGACGGACTCAAACTGATCGACCTCGGCGACTCGTTCGTGCCCTACAACGAACAGGAGTTCCTGCAGATGTGCCGTCGGGCTTACCTGGCCTACCGGTGGCATTTCAGGGAAGATCTCTCTGAGATCATGAGCAGGGCGCTCGTCGATCTGAACCTCCCGGAGCTGACCGGGTTCGAGTACTTCTTCGAAGCGACCCGGGACAAACGAAAAAGCACGCTTCTGAATGAGCAGCTCACTGCAATGACGGCCGAAGGCGGCCCGTGCCGGGTTCTGGACTTTGGGTGCGGGCGGGGAGCGATCGCCGAGTCCCTGGTAGAGAAAGGATTCGACGTCACCGGCTACGACATCGACGGATCTGTCCTGGAAAGGAACCGGGCAAGAGACCAGACAGCACGTTACATCGGAAGGGATGGTCTGGCCTCCCTCAGAGGAGCAGGCGAGAAGTTCGCGAAGGTCCTCTGCAGCCTGGTTCTCTGCACCATTGAGGACGACGATGAGGCACGAGATGTCGTCTCGGATATGCGGGCACTCATCAATGACGACGGCGAGGCAATTGTTGCGTTTTGCAATCCGTTCTCTACGTTCGTTGAAGAGTCGGAGACGCATGTCAAGATGGATCTCCCCGAGGAGAATCGATACCATGACACATTCGTCTTCAGGAAACAGATGAAAGAAACCGGCAAGATCCGGACAGAGATTCACCGACCGTTCTCATTCTACAAACATCTCTTCCATCGGTGCGGGTTTAGCATTGTGCAGATCGAGGAGGTACGGAGCACGGATCTCCAGCGCCTCTGTCCCTCAAGCGACTTCCTGATCTGCAGGCTCAGGCCGCTGAAAGTCCCGGACGCGAAAGGGGTCTCGCTGCTCATACGGGCAGGTGCGATGGAATGGCAGACGATCGATTTCCAGGTCCGGCATATCGTCGAGCAGCTGCAAGGTCCGCAGTCGTTCGTGGAGAAGGTTGTGGTGACGGATAACTACGAAGGTCCGTTCTCCAGGCAGTATACCGAAGCGAACCCGGAGCAACTCCGGGAAAAACTCGATGCGCTGGTACGCGAAGGAGTCATCGACCGCGTCATCGTGGCACCGACCGACCCGGCGGTCATCGAAGCAACGTACCGGAAGTGGTTCGGGATCGGGTGCCGGTCGCCGCGATGCGAGAATGGACAACCAACCTTCATGGCCCTCTACGGCGTCGAAGAGTGCCGGGGAGATTACGTCCTGCAGCTGGACAGCGACTGCCTCATCTGCCGCCTCGATCGGGGTCACGACTACCTGGGCGAGATGATCGGCGTCTTTGAGCAGGACCCCGACGCTCTCACCGTTTCGTTCAACATCGCGCACGAGGATGACAGGCCGTACACGAGCCATACCTGCGGTGCGAAGTGGCGAGCCGAGGTTCGGTGCTCGCTCGTCGACAGGAGAAGGCTAGCACAGGCACTCCCGCTGCCGAACGAAACGAACCCCGACGGCGTCCTCTGGCTCCCCTGGCACCGGGCGATGGATCTGCGTATACAGAACGATAGGTGGCAGTCCTACCGCGGCGGCGACCGGCGGACGTTCTTCATCCACGTCCCGAACGAGCGGAAGGCGGACGCCAATGAGTGGTATACGATCATGTACGCTGTAGAGCGCGGCCGGATCCCTCCTGCCCAGTACGACCACGTCGACCTTACCGGAACACTCCGGGACTGGGCGGGCGGCATGGATCAGGAGTTCGTGTTCGTCGTCCGCGGCCGAAACGTCCCGATTCCAAAACTGCGCCGGTGCGTCGACTCACTTGTCCGGCAGCGATCGCGAACGTACGGCGTCGTATTCGTCGATGCAGACTCTTCCAACGGCATGGCGGAGTACATCCGAGAAATCATCCTCCGTGAATGGAACGGAAACGCTGCGTACTTCGGGAACTGTATCTCCCTCACGCCCCTGGAGAACCACGATATCGCGATCAGGAAGATCTGCTCGAATCCAGAGAGCGTCATCATTACCCTGGATGCCGACGATGCGTTGATCGGAGAAGACATCATCGAACGTCTCGACGCGATCTATCGGTCCGGGGCAGATCTGTCGGTCGGTTCCATGCTGCGAACCGATAAATGCGTGCAGTATCCGGTGACGTTCTCGCATCCGCGGCGTGCACGGGGAGGAAACGTCTGGCAGCACCTCAGATCGTTCAAAAAGCACCTCTATGATGCACTTCCCGGGAACTACCTGAAGGTTGGCGGAGAATGGATTCCCTTTGCGGAAGACTGGGCTTT
>JALNXI010000271.1 GCA_023230425.1 Methanoculleus sp.
TCGCATCAACCCCCACGATCACCTCGTCGCCAAAGACCGTAACCGGCACCCCCCGCTGCCCCGAGACCGCTATCATCTCCCGGGCTGCCTCGCGATTCTTCCCGACGTCGACAAGTTCGTATTCGACGTTGTGTTTCTTGAGGAACGCCTGAACCATCCGGCAGTAGGGACAGCTCTCTGTCGTGTAGACCTTTACGCCTGCCATGGAGAATGAGTATCTCTGGAGGGCTATTTATGTTGTGAGGACGGTCGGTCCGCCGACGGGGAGACGAAAAAGAGAGGGGCTACTGGATCTCGCGGAACATCCGCGCCGGAACCCCGCAGATCGGGCACTTCTCCGGCGCCGCCCCGATCTCGATGTTGCCGCAGACCGGGCAGAGGTAGATCGCCCCCACGTCGAGGTCATTTTTTTCCCGAACGGACTCGAGCGCCTGGAGGTAGAGGTTCGCATGCACCTCTTCGGCCTTCATGGCGTGGGTGAAGACGATCGCGGCCTCGTTCTTCCGCTCCGTCTTCGCCTCGGCGACGAACGGGGGATACATCTCCATGAACTCGTGGTTCTCCCCCTCCATCGCACCTTTCAGGTTCTCCTCGGTGCTCCCGACGGCGTTCATGATGAAGAGGAGGCGCTTTGCGTGGATGGCTTCCGCCTCGCTCGCCGCCCGGAAGAGTTTGCCTACCGTCGGGTAACCCTCGGCGGCTGCTTTCTCGGCAAAGACAGAGTACTTTCTGTTCGCCTGGGATTCCCCGGCGTACGCAGTCTGAACGTTCTCATCAGTCGGCATAGATAAATCATTTCGGAAAGGGCCTTATTAAACCTTTCACCTCCGTCTCCGGAAACCCTATGCCGGGGGAGCGCCACTACCGGGAGGCATGCAGGGTAACCGGGTGCAGCGGATATTTCTCCTCGTCCTCGCGCTGAACCTCGCCGTCGCGGTCGCAAAAGCGGCCTTCGGCCTCCTCGCCGGGTCGGTGAGCATGGTGGCCGACGCCATCCACTCGGGGTTCGACTCCTTCTCAAATGTCGTCGGCATAGTCGCTCTCTACTTCGCAGGAAGACCCCCCGACCCGGAGCACCCCTATGGTCACGGCAAGATCGAGACGCTCGGGACGCTCGTCATCGGAGCGATGCTCCTCCTGACCGCGGCAGGGATCTTCTACGAGGGCTATCAGCGGCTCGTCACCCTGGTCGTCCCCGAGATCACCGCGGTCACCGTCGCGGTCATGCTCGCGACGCTCGTCATCAACATCGCCGTATCTACCTACGAGCGAAGGCGCGGCGAAGAATACCAGAGCCAGATTCTGGTCGCCGACTCCCAGCACACCAGGAGCGACGTCTTCGTCTCCGTCGCCGTCCTCGGAGGGTTCCTGGCTGTCATGCTCGGGTTCCCGGCGGCCGACCCGATCATCGCGTTTGCCATCGGCCTTCTCATCGTGAGGATGGGGATCGGGATCCTCTACGAGGCAGCACAGGTCCTCACCGACACGATGAACCTTCCCTGTGACCCGGCACTCATCCGGGCGGTGGTGATGGACACGCCCGGGGTTGCCGGGTACCACGACTTCCGGTGCAGGGGAAAAACGGACGAGATCCTTGCCGACATCCACATCACCGTCGCTCCGGCCCTCCCGGTCTCCCTGGCCCACGAAATCGCCGACGAAGTGGAGCGGCGGCTCAAAGAAACGGTGCCGGAGCTCGCCGAGGTCGTGGTCCATATCGAGCCCGACGACTCACCCTAACAGTTTCCCGAGTTCGTAGCCTTTTTTGTGTGCCGCCTCCATCACCTCCGACCGCGTCGTGATATCCTGAATCGTATCCATGTCGTTTCTGAGCACCTCGTCCCAGTACGGGCAGTCGATGATCTCCCCAAACGCCCGGGCGGTCATCTTTGCCCCCTCAAAGACGTTCGGGATGTTCATGCCCGCGATTGATATAAAGAGCATCTTCCGCTTTTTCCGCCGTTCCGGGGAGATAAATGACCGGCCCCGGTGGTACTTGGCCATGTAGAAGACCTGAAACCGGTCCATGAAGGACTTGAGCCGGCCGGGGATGCCCATCGTCATCACGGGGGTCGCGATGATCAGTCCGTCCATCTCGCGAAACCGGGCAAAGATCCCCTCCATCTCGTCCTGGATCAGGCAGGTTTCGCTCCCTTTGCACTGGAAGAACTCCATGCAGGGCAGAACGTCCATGTGGGCCACCTCAAGCTTCTCGACCTCGCACCCGGCCTCCTCTGCACCCCGGATGGCCTCATCGAGGAGGCGGGCGGTGTTCCCGTCGAGGAGGGGGCTCCCGAGCAGCGCGATAATCTTCTTTGACATGATGCTGGGTTGCGCATGACTCTATTAATAGGATGCGGATGCCGGGTCAGCCGGCCTACCCTGGCCGGAAGGCGAACTGCTAAATACCTTGTGACGCAACTACCGTTCTGGTGAATTTCTGTGGCCGAACAAGAAGCGAAAAAAACAGCGAAGGCAGGAGAGAAGCCGGGTCCCGGCCGGTTCATCTGCATTGACTGCGGACGGGAGCTCCGGCTCGACAGCACCGACGAGGACCTCGTCAAATGCCCGACCTGCGCCTGCGAGATGTACAACTGCCTCCCGATGACCCATATCCGGCCCGACATCAAAACACCGGAGGATGTCCTGCACCCCCCGGCGAGGAAGAGCAAGACAGAATAACCCGAGGTGAATGAAATGGTGAACGTATCAGCAAAAGGGCAGGTCTACCACTGCGAGATCTGCGGAAACGTGGTCCAGGTTCTGGAAGCCGGCGGCGGGGAACTGGTCTGCTGCGGCGAACCGATGGTGCTTGAGGAGTGATCGAGATGGAAGAGAATCAGAAGAATCTGGAAGAGAAGATCGGGAAGATCCCCGTCATCTTCAAGGAACTGAAGGAGACGGATCCTGACCTCTATCGAAGCGTCATGGGCCTTGATCAGATGATCTGGGCCGACGGCGCCCTCTCAAGACAGACAAAGAAGATCATCGCGATCGCGATCGCCGCCGCGCTCCGGGACGGGCATGCCGTCCGCGCACAGATGGCCGGGGCCGGGAACCTCGGCGTATCGAAGGAAGAGATCGAGGAAGGACTCAGGGTCGCGTTCCTGCTCGCGGGGATGCCGGCCTACGTCTACGGCAAGACCGCCCTTGAGGAGTATCTGGGCAACCGCCCCCGGAAGTGAAGCATAGAACCCGAAGGGATACTCCAGATGCCGGTGATCGGTGAGAAAGCACCTGAGTTCGACGCGCTGACCACCCACGGACCCCTGAAACTCTCGGATCTGGCGGGGAAGTGGGTCATCCTCTTCTCCCACCCGGCCGACTTCACGCCGGTCTGCACCACGGAGTTCATGGCCTTCGCCGCGATCGCCGACGAACTCAAGGAACTGAACGTCCAGCTCATCGGCCTCTCCATCGACAGCGTCCACTCGCACCTTGCGTGGGTCAGGAACATCAAGGAGAAGATGGGCGTCGAGATCCCGTTCCC
>JALNXI010000272.1 GCA_023230425.1 Methanoculleus sp.
GACCGCCCGCTCCCGCTGCTCCTGAGTCGGCATGATGAACGTCCGGCCCATGTAGCGGTTCTTCATCAATCCCTCGACAAACGGTATGCCGGAGCGTTCGGCGTAGCCGGCGGCGTAGGCTATCCCCGAGTCGGGGACGGGACAGGCCGTATCCGCATCGACCGGGGCAGCATCATAGAGTTGCTGCCCGATCCGGCGCCGCACGTCGTAGACCAGCGTCCCGTCTATAACCGAGTCGGCGCGGGCGAAGTAGATGTACTCGAAGATACAGTACGCCTTCCGGTTCGCGGTCGCGATCTGGACGGAGGAGAGCCCGTGCTCATCGATACGGACGAGTTCTCCCGGCCGCACGTCCCGGACGAACGTGCCGTCCAGCGCATCGATCGCCACACTCTCCGAGGCGACGATATAGCCCTGGTCGAGCCTGCCGATACAGAGCGGTTTGATGCCGAGCGGGTCGCGGAAGGCATAGACGGTGTCGTTTAACAGCGCGACGGCAGCGTAGGATCCCCGCAGGCGTCGCATGCAGAGCCGGACGGCGTCCTCCATGCCCTTTGAGGTCCGGAGCGCATCGGCGATGATGTTCCCGATGATCTCAGTGTCGCTCGTTGTGCAGAAGATCTGCCCCCGGCGCTCGTACTCCTCCCGGAGTTCGGCCGTGTTGACCAGGTTGCCGTTATGGGCGATCGAGAGGTTGAGTCCCTGGTACCGGAAATTGAACGGCTGGACGTTCTCCGGGACCTTTGACCCGGTTGTCGGGTAGCGGACGTGTCCGATTCCGATGTTGCCCCGCAGTCCCTGCAGGGTATGGCTATTGAAGACCTCGGCAACGAGCCCCGACGCCTTGTGCGTGTACAGGGCCGTGCCTTCAAAAGTAGAGATCCCCGCGCTCTCCTGCCCCCTGTGCTGGAGAGCGTACAGGGCATAGTACAGCGGAAAAGAGACACCGCCAGCATCGACGATGCCAACGATACCACACATGATACAACTCTAATGCGTCGGTACCTTTGCCTTCTTCTCCGTCCAGCGGTAACTGCGGATTCTCCGGCTTCTGCCGAATCCACAGGCCGCACAGACCTTGTGCTGTGCGTGGAACGAGATCTTGCCGCAACGCCTGCAGGCGATGTGGGTGCGTTTCTGCCGCTTGCCCATAGAGGGTGTGCCTTTTGACATGGATTCTCACCTACTCATTCAACTGAAGGGGTAATGTAAATTACATTGTCACCGCGGACGATCAACGTGCCGAGTTTCTGCGCCGCGCCGTCCACTTCTTCTTCTGCCTTATCCAATACCAGATTCATGTGAACGTCGTATCCCTGGAGGATACCCCGGATCTCCCTTCCACCTTTGAGGCTGATGATGACGGGCTGACGATTCAGTACCTGATCTAAAATATCCAACGGTCTTGGCGTCATATGATTACCCTATGCCGTCCTTTTCTGGAGTAATATATTTGAGTGAGGAAGCTACTTAAATATAACCGCGCTGTTGCGAAGAGCGATCCACCCCCCGAGGTCAGGATTCAATGCCGAAGATTACCGTTAAAAAACGCCATGTCATCAGAAGATCGCAGATAGCCGAGCTTCTCGGCCAGCTTGCCGACGAGATCGGAGCGTCGGCCGAAGACTTCCGGTCCGACCGGATCGAGCGGGTGGATACGGATGCCCCCGTCGGGATCTACCTCGTCGACAAAAAACCGCTCCTGATGGCCTCCGGGACCTGGGCCTTTCCCACCCTGCGGGGCCTGATCGAGCACCCCATACCCGAGCGGCGGGTGGTGGTCGATGCCGGCGCGGTCAGGTTCGTCGCGAACGGCGCGGATGCTATGCGCCCCGGGATCGTCTCGATATCACCCGATGTCCGCGCCGGGCACCCGGTGCAGGTCGTCGAGGAACGCTACGGTAAACCGCTCGCTATCGGGATTGCGCTCTTTGATGCCGCCGATATGGAGCGACAGGAGAAGGGCAAGTCGGTCAAAAGCGTCCACTATGTCGGGGACGACATATGGAATCTCGAGATCTGATGCGGAAAATAAAGGATACAATTAAATAAAAATCATTCCTCATTTTTTCTATGGTTAAAAAGCTCTTTGACAGCATCCTCGGTAAAAGTCCCGTCAAAAACCAGGACGACTACATGGAACTCGACCTCGCATCCTATGAGGGATCGACCGAAGAAGAACCGGCATCCATGTATATCAAGATCGCCACCATCGCCGACCTCAAGGATACCCCCCGCGTCAAAGACGAGGTCTACAACGGCAACATCGTCATCGTCGATATCGGGCGGCTGAAGATGGACAAGGTGACGTTCGAGCGGGTCTTAAAGGACCTCCGTGACGTGGCAAAGGACGTGAACGGCGACATCGTCGGCCTCGGCGAGCAGAAGTACGTCGTCATCACGCCCATGTCCGTCAAGGTCTCCCGCGAGAAGATCGGCGGTGGCCTGTAGTGCGAGAGTCCTACCCCGGGACCTGTCCCGCGTGCGGTGACGAGATCCAGATCGTGCATCACCACCTCGAGATCCCCCACTTCCCCGACCTCCTGATCGTCGCAATCACCTGTGACGCCTGCGGCTACCGGCATAGCGACACGATCATCCTCGGGGAGCGCGACCCGGTCCGGTGGACGGTGCGGGTCGAGGAGCCCGGCGACCTCACCACCCGGGTGGTCCGGAGCACGACGGGGACGATCAAGATCCCGGAGCTCGGGCTCACGGTCGAGCCCGGGACTGCCTGCGAGGGGTTCGTCACCAATATCGAGGGAGTCCTCTCCCGCTTCGAGCGGGCGGTGGAGACGATCATCACCGACCCGGAGAGCGACGACGAGTTGACGGCCGCACTCCGGATGCGGGAGACGCTCGCCGCTGCACGGGAGGTGGCCTTTGCGTTCACGGTCGTCCTCGAGGATCCTGCCGGGAACAGTGCGCTCATCAGTGAGAAAGCCGAAAAGATGCTCCTCGATCAAGGAGAGGTTTGAATTTTTCTTTTTTGCCCTACCGTCTGGGTTAACCTAAAATAGGACCTCTCCCCATACGCGACGCCGTGAGGTGAAGAGAGATGGCACGGACGATATCGGTGCTGAAGTGGGAGAACGAAGACGAAGTCGAGAACGCCGTCCACGACATATGGGCGGAGATGGACGAGAAGGGCGGGCTCACCAAGGATACGGAACGGGCGATGCAGCACTCGCTCCTGGCGGCCGACCCCAACCTCGCGAACCACTTCCTGCGGCGGGTCCGGGAACAGGTCCCCGACGCGCTGCACTACTTCGAGGAGCGCGGCGGCGGGGCGTGAGCGGGCTGCGAGTGCGACCGGAGTGAGGGCGAGCGCTTGCGAACCTGTGAATAGCGCCGCACGGACACCCGAAACTCAAAAATCAGAAGGCGAGAGGAACCCCGAAATCACCGGATCTCGACGCCCTCGAGCCGCACACCGGGCTCTTCCGTCACTTCGCCGACCACCCGGGCGTCGGGGATGACCGACCGGAT
>JALNXI010000273.1 GCA_023230425.1 Methanoculleus sp.
CCGCGCTCGCTGAAGAGTCGTCCGCTTCAACCGAAGAGGTCGCCAGCGCCTCAAACGAGATCCAGCAGATGGCGCACCAGCTCCGCGAGAGGGTCGCGGCGTTCAAGTTCCAATGAGGCCGTGAGCATGATCGACGTCGTTGAGTTCGGGCTGGGACAGGAACTGTATGCGATGGACATCCAGCTTGCCCGGGAGATCGTGGAGATGATGCCCATCACCCACATCCCCCGGGCGCAGGACTACATCGCCGGGATCATGAACCTCCGCGGAGAGATCACCACTGTCATCGACCTGAAACGGCTGATCCAGATCCCGGGGGTATCGGGCGACAACCAGAAGATCATCGTCCTCGTGGCCGAGGCGACCGGAGGGTCGAACCTCGGCATCATTGTGGACGACGTGCACAGCGTCATCCAGGTGGCCGAGGACGATATCGAGCTGATGGACGAAGGGATCGCCTCCGGGGTCCATGCCTTCGTCAAGGGGATCATCAAACTTGCAAGGGACGAAGACGACCGGAAGCAGGCCGACGGGAGGGGCCGGCAGGGGGCCGGGCTCATCCTCTGGGTCGACATCAAAAAGATACTCGACGACCTCGTCCGGAACAGCCGGGCATAGGCGCCCTTTCGGCGCGCCTGCAAAACGCGGCGTACTCCCAATCCTCTCTTTTTTTGACCCCACCATCCCGCCTGCGGCGAGGGGTGCGGAACAGGCAGGCCTCCGGGGGATCTCTCTCCTGCACAGCGCGCTCCCGGATTTTTCCCTCGGAGCTGAATATATATAGCAGCGGCATATAAGTGCCTGCAGAGCCCCCAAAAAATTGCAACATCCGGTCTCTCGTGTGAAACCATGGCGCGGACGGAGGCCGATGGGGGTTGACCGGACGGCCGGGCGCCCCATCCGCAATGGGAGAAACCTCTCAAGGAGGGTGATTGCAAAAACCCGGCAGACCGTCACCGAAACGATCTCCAGAGAACCCAGATGCAAACAATACACAAAATTGACACAAAATTGAGTGTTCGACGGGCCTGAAGGGATTTGAACCCTTGGCCTACGGATTAAGAGTCCGTCGCTCTGCCGACTAAGCTACAGGCCCATGTGTCTGACCTAATAGTATAGCACGGGAATGGGTATAAATCTTGCGGGGCCTCCCCGGAAATCACCAAAATGGAATCCCTTAATACTATGAGAAGTTACACCATTGTACGCATGCCTGAGGCGGTCCAGAACGTTTCGAAGGAACGTATCAAATACATCATTTTTGGCTGCGGGAGCACCGGCTATAATGTCGCGGAGGAGCTCGAGCAGGAGAACGAAGATCTCATCATCGTCGATAAGGACGAGAAGCGGGTGGAGGATCTTCGGGACCAGAAATACGAAGCGCTCGTCCGCGACCTCCGGGACCCGAACCTCATGGAGGGGCTGCCCGTGCCGGAGGTCGCGTTCATCCTCGCGAACGACCGGGACGCCAACCTGACCGCGCTCAAGACCATCAAGAACCGGTATCCGGCGACTTACGTCATCGCACGCGCTACCGACCCGGTCAGTGTCGACCTCCTCCAGCAGGAGGGCGCCGATATTGTCCTCTACCCACAGGAGGTGGTTGCGAGGACCGCCATCCACCACATCCGGAAACTCCACTCGTCAAGGCTCGCCCTGCGGCTCTATGATATGCTTGCTGCCTGGGAGGGGACGCTCTGCATCGTCACCCACTTAAACCCCGACCCTGATTCGATATCGAGCGCCATGGCGCTCTCGATGGTCGCCCGGCACGCAAGCCACAACAAACTTACGTGCCGCATCCTCTACGAAGGGGACATCGGGCACCAGGAGAACCGGGCGTTCATCAACCTCCTCGAGATCAAGATGGAGCGGCTCACACCCCAGATCCTCGAGGAGTGCAACTATATCGCCCTGGTCGATTCATCCGGACCCGGTTCGAACAACGAGCTCCCCAAGACCACCCGGGTCAACATCATCATCGACCATCACAAGAACGGCGAGCACCCTTCCACCGTTGCGGACTTCATCGATATCAGGCCGGGGGTCGGCGCCACGGCGAGCATCATGACCCAGTACCTGATGGAACTCGATATCCCGGTGAGCAAATCGGTTGCCACCGCGCTTCTCTACGGTATCCGGGCCGACACAAGGGACTTCAAGAGGAACGTCACTCCTCAGGACCTCAACTACGCGGCGTTCCTCCTCCCGCTGACCGACTCGGACCTCCTCGACAAGATCACATCCCCATCCATATCGCAGGAGACCGTGGAGATCATTGGAAATGCCATACGGAACCGGCGAGTCAAGAGCGGCTACCTCTTCTCCAACGTTGGTTTCATCAGGAACCGCGACGCGCTCCCGCAGGCGGCCGATATCCTGATCCACCTCGAAGGCGTGAACACGGCGCTGGTCTACGGTATCAGCGACCAGAACATCGTTATATCGGCCCGGAACAAGGACATCAGGCTCCACCTCGGGAATGTAATGGCCGAGGCTTTCGGCCCTATCGGTGAGGCGGGCGGACACGCCACAATGGCCGCCGCCATGATACCGCTCAATTACTTCTCCATGGTGAAGGAGAAGGAGGACCTGCTCGGCCTGATCATCGACCCGATCCTCAAGCGATTCTCCAACATAGTCGGCCTGGACAATAATGAGGGCAGTCAATGAGGTTTGCGGACTGGGAACCTCACTACACCGCAATCCTTGAGTATTTCGGGTTCGAACGCGAGGCGGACGAGGCGGCCGCCCGGCTGCTTGCGGATCTGGCCGATGATCGGGACGATCTCGGGTTCCTCGAGGCGCTCATCCGGGGCAGGGCGGTGACGGTCTGCGGGAACGCTCCCTGCCTCCCGGAGGAGCTCGACCTCGTCGAGGGGACGGTGCTTGCCGCCGATGCCGCCGCTGAAGTGCTCGCGGACCACGGTATCCGGCCCGATGCGGTCTTCACCGACCTCGATGGAGCGACCGACGTCTTCATCGACCTCTCCCGGCAGGGGACGGTGATGGTCGTGCACGCCCACGGGGATAACATCCCGCTCCTCCGCCACTGGGTCCCCCTCCTCACGGGCCCGCTCGTCGCCACCACCCAGGCGGCGCCCTTGCCCCACGTCCACAACTTCGGCGGGTTCACCGACGGCGACCGGGCTGTCTTTGCCGCCGACGACCTCGGGGCGGCGCCTATCCGGATCATCGGGTTCGATCTTTCCGACCGGAACGTCGACCCCGTCAAGCGGGGAAAACTCTTCTGGGCCGGGGAACTCCTCCGCCTGATCGGGTATGACCTCTAACGCTCTCATCATCGATGGCTACGTCGACGAGCCTGCGTGCCTCGGCGTCGCACCCTACATATCCCCCTACATCAGGGAGGTCGCCGGCGTCCTCTCCGGGCACGGCTACACCCCCGGTTACGTCACCATCGATCAGGTCCGGTCCGACCCGGCCCTGATTGCCGGCCACGGCCGCGGTGACCTCGTGGTG
>JALNXI010000274.1 GCA_023230425.1 Methanoculleus sp.
GTCCCGGGCGCCCCTGCAATCTCTCCGGCGACGAGGAGCCCTCCTGCCGGATCCGGGACGATGATCGGGATCGTACCCGGATCCACTTCTCCGGCCGACTTTCGCCACGCGATGGTGCCGTTATCGTCCATCTTTGCAATCAAACTACCTCCGGCCAAGACCCAGCCCCCGGCGCCCGAGGGTGCGATCACCCAGTACTCCAGCTCTTCTGTTCATTCCATGTTCCTCCAAGAATTTTCCCGGAGACAGGAGAGGCACACATGTCAACGTTCTTCTATAGACCTTTTCTGTGACGCACAGATGTCGGATCCGTCCAATCGAATCTACACCTGGAAAGAGCCCTTACGGCCTCGAGACATGAGCTGCACCGGGGATCACCTGCATTTATCGGGGAGCGGCCGGGTCAGCCAGGAATAGGCCGGCCAGATCCCGGAGTTCGTCACGGTCACATGTAGTTCTCAGACTCCACTATTGTCTCCCAGTCGCGCGATGATCATGGTCTCCAGACGGTCATCCTCGAGATCCAGAAAGAACACCGCTTTGTCTGCAGGGATCTCCCGTGGCGACCCATCAATGATATGCCGGGATGGATCGTCACGCACCCTGCCGTCGCTTTCGGGCGCCTCCGATCTGCCGGAGTGGAACGAGAATTCCGATGACCGGGAGCAGGGCGTCGATCCCGAGCACATACGCCCAGGCCTCGATAGTCGGGAAGAACGAGCTGTGTACCTGGAGCAGAACGAGGGAGACGGTGCCGAACCAGAATAGGATCAGCAGCGGCAGGCAGAAGACGACCACGGCGAGCCAGGCATACTCCCGCACCGGGATGCTCCCCCCGGTGAAAGACGGTCGAAAGAACCAGACGAAGAGAGCGGCGGTGAAGAGGGCCGCAAGGGTAGAGATCCCCCACAGGGAGAGGCTGAGCCAGCGAAGCAGGACCAGCATAAAGAGGAGAACGAGACCGAAGGCAATCAGAGCATACTCTCTGGTCGTGACCTGCCCCCGGTCCCGGCCGGTGAGGCGGGGCCAGGCGTACCAGAGAAGGAGAACGACGGCAAATGTGCCGAGGAGATAGATATAGACCGGACCCAGGGAAACTACGGTCTCCAGGGTCATAAGAGCCGCCTGAGTAAAGCCGAATTCGGTCATGCCGGTGCTCCGGGGTCTTCGTTCATGGGCGGTGCCCGGCTACAAAAATCCAAAAATATGAGAGGGGGAGCAGGTTTCACCGTTTCCCCTCATCGGCAAAGACATATTCGACATACGACTCCTCTACGCCGTCCCGGAGCGCGGTTCCGGAAAACGCATAAACCGGCCGGACCAGATCCTGCACGAAACCCCTTGGCTCCATCCAGTAGCCGATCGAGACGTTCTCGATCGTGATCTGGTCGTACTCTTGCCCCGTGTGAGGGCGGACAGTCCGTGCTGCACGAAGGTCCTCATACGCCTCCTCGGGGGACCGGAGGCTGATGTTCCCGTCCGGCTCCACCTCCCGCCAGGTCTTCACGAGCCCGACGACCTTGCCGCCGTCACCCAGGATCACCGCAAATTCGTCGCCGTAGACCGGCAGCCCGTCGAGTGACCGGCCGAACCTGACTGCCTTGGTGATGTCGTACGACACCTTCGGCTCGGTGGCACCTGCTTCCCAGACCTCCTGCTTCTGGTTCACCTCGGTCTTCACGACCCGGGCATCCGGCGACTGCATGCCGGTCTTCTCAAGGAACGCAAGCGCAATCTTCTCCGCCTCCGCGTCCGCCGGGAGGTCCGGCTGCCGGGTCACTTCGGTCGGCAGTTCCAGATCAGGGATGTGGTAGGCCACGGCGCCGGAATGTGCATACACCGATACCTGCTCCTCCGGATCCTTCGAGGCATCGATGAGGAGGAACTCCCCGGTCTTTTTGTTCATCGTCCCCGGTTCCCCCGCAAGCCCGAACCGCTCCGCAACCTCCCGGACCTGCTCTTCCGTGACGGCGGCAGGGACTGCCCGGTAGAGCGTGTACGAGTCCCGCACCTCCGTGAACTCAGCAGTGAGAGAGAACATAGTTTCGCCTGCGCCCGCCCCGGCTGGAAGAGGGCTTTCCGGGACCTGGCCCGGACCAAGAACCCATGCGCACCCGGCTATGATCGCGAGAGCGAGACAGACGAGTGCACCGATCTTTCGTGGCATTTTAAGACCTCCTATGTACTATCCCGGGAGATTTCGCTGCCCGGGACGGGAAATGCATATCCTGAGGTATGGGAGAAACATACGTTTCCTTTGCCTCCGGGCTTGCGGGGCGCGTCATCCGGGGCGTCAGACCTGGGGATGGGCAACCCCCGCACACAAGCGGGCACCGCACGCGGCACCCAACCCAATTCTGCGTCATGAGCCCATATAAAACCGGCAGCCATCGTTCGGTTTTTTCCGAATTCATCTTAAACCCTCTCATTGTGGGGCGATCGCACGGCAGTGTGCCCCCGTCCCCGCCGGGGGATGTGCCCTAAAGGATGCACTCACCCAATCTCTGGAGAACCGGTTCGGAACAGAAAAACCCAAACCTTTTCTTCGCTGAGGGGGGAGGATGATACCTCCCGAGATTTTCCCGCAGTCGGCCTCTAAGGCCGGATAATAGCGGGATAGGGTGGCCCGAGGCCAGGCGGTGACGCCCAGACTGATGTTGTGGTTCAGTTCACTTCCTCCGACTTGCCTCCCCCGTGGAAAGAAGCGATGCATATCGAGCACGGGCGACGGGGACTCCCCTTCAGGGCCATGTCGTCAGGACCACGTAATACGCACCCTCGTACTCCATGAGCGGGTACAGCCCCCTCTCCCCTCTGGGACCGTAGGTATCGTGGAGCGCCTTGCTCTCCGCATACGAGACCTGAGCACCCCCGATGACGCGCTGGTCCCGGTAGCCCCACTCCCACGCCGACGGGTTCCGCTCCTCGCCCCGGATGACCGCATCGAGCGCCGGGTGATCGGCAAAGTCCTGCCCGGTCAGGGGAGCGACCGCGCTCTCCCCCGGCTCCGCCCTCTCCATGACGTAGAGCATCGGCTGCCCGCCCGAACTCTCCATTGCGTAGAGGATGAGGGCGTCGGCAAGTACGAAGCCGAGTGCGACAGCGACGACGCCTATAAGGCCGCATACGATAATAAGTCCTGCCGTTTTGAGTCGGTTCCTGGATTCCAGTTTCTTATCTTCTTCCATTCCGATTGCCACCTTTTTTTGACCCGACCCTAGGGGATCAGGGTGAGGAAGTAGTAATACGCACCGTCGTATTCGATGTACGGCTGGTTTCTCGCCTCGACATCGGGACCAAACGACTCGATAAGTACTTCCCGTTCCAGGTATGTCACCGGAGCGCTCCCAATCGTTCGCTCGTCGAGGACACCGTACGGTGTGTCTCCCGGATACCAGCTCCCGGGATCCCGGTTGTCGCCCCGGATCGCGGAGTCGAGCGCCGGGTGCTGCTCGAAGTCTTTCT
>JALNXI010000275.1 GCA_023230425.1 Methanoculleus sp.
GTCCCTGGTCGTCCCAGACGCGCGACCCCGCACCGCGGACGACCTTCATCGTCCTGCCGAAAGCGGGCATATAGTAACGTGCATCAAGCACCCGTGAATCTTCTGTCATGTCTTCCTCACTCATACTCGACCGTCGCCGGCGGTTTCGGGGTGACGTCGTAGACCACCCGGGCGACGCCGGGGATCTCGGCGGTTATACGGGATGTCATCTCAGTGAGAGTATCATAGGGGAGGAGCAGGGGTTCGGCGGTCATGCCGTCCCTGGACTGAATGGCCCGGACTGCAACGATCCAGCCATGGAGCCGGACGTCTCCTTTCACCCCGGTCCCGAGGCCGAGGAGCGCGGCAAAGCACTGCCAGGGGCGGAACTTCTCCACCAGGCACTCCTCGACGATGGCGTTTGCTTCACGCACGATCGCGACCTTCTCTCTCGTCACCTCGCCGAGCATCCTGACGGCAAGTCCCGGTCCCGGGAAGGGCATCCTGTGCTGGATCTCCGCCGGGAGCCCGAGCCCGCCGGCCACATCGCGGACCTCATCCTTATAGAGGTCGGCAAGCGGCTCGATGACACCTTTGAACTTGATATCGAGGGGCATACCTCCCACGTTGTGGTGGCTCTTGATGCCCCCTTCGCTCTCGATGCGGTCAGGGTAGATGGTACCCTGCAGGAGCATCGTTGCCCCGGTGCGCTTCGCCTCCCGCTCGAAGATCCTGATGAACTTCTCACCGATGGCTTTGCGCTTCTCTTCGGGATCGGTGATGCCCCTGAGCGCCTCGAAGAACTCATCGGCTGCATCCACGACATGGAGGTTTGTGTCGGCAAAGAGAGACCGTATCCGTTCGGTCTCCCCTTTCCGCATGAGGCCGGTATCCACGTATATCGGGACGAGCGCGTCACCGATGGCCCGGGCGGCCAGCGCCGCGCAGACCGAAGAGTCAACGCCGCCGGAGAGTGCCATCACGACCTTATCTTCACCGGCAGTATCGCGTATCTGCTGGACTGCCTGGTCGATAAACTTCGGAACGTCTACCATTTCTGTTACCTGGTCTGGGAAGATGATTTATTCTTTTTGCACGCGGTGACAAAGCCGATGTAAGGCGGAGAGGGATCCGTCGGGCTCGACTTGAACTCGGGGTGGAACTGTGTGGCGAGGTAGAAGGGGTGGTCCGTGAGCTCGCAGACCTCCATCCGTTCTCCGCAGGAGCCTGAGAAGACAAGTCCGGCGTCCTCGAGGTCGCGGGTGAATTCGGGGTTCACCTCGTAGCGGTGGCGGTGCCGCTCCACGATCCCGGTCTTCCCGTAGAGGCCGGCCACCATCGTGCCCTCCTTGAGGGTGACGTTGCAGTTCCCGAGGCGCATCGTCCCGCCGAGGCCGGAGACCTCCTCCTGCTCGGGGAGGAGGGCGATGACGTGCGTCCCGGGTCCCATCTCTTCGCTGGTGGCGTCACTGATGCCAATGACGTGCCGCGCATACTCGATCACGGAGAGCTGGAAACCGAGGCAGAGGCCAAGGTAGGGCTTCTGGTTCTCGCGCGCGTACCGGATCGCCCGAATCTTGCCCTCGATGCCGCGTTTGCCAAAACCGCCCGGGACCAGGATGCCGTCGACGTCGGCGAGGTCGCGGATATCGAACGTCTCCGCATCCAGCCACCGTATGTTCACCTCGGTGGAGAGCGCCCTCCCGGCGTGCTTGAGCGACTCCTTGATGGACATATAGACGTCCTCGATCCCGTACTTGCTCACGATGGCGACCGTCACCCGGTTCGTGTACTCCTGCGAGACGACCCGGTACCATGCGGGGTCCGGCTCCCTGTTCTCGAGGGCCAGGTAACTGCAGACGACGTCCGCAAGCCCTTCCTTCTCCAGTTCCACCGGGATCTGGTAGATGTCGGGGACGTCCTTTGCGGAGACCACGGCCTTTGCCGGGACGTCGGTGAAGGCGGAGATCTTCTTCTTCGTCTGCGGGCTGATCACCTCGCTGCTCCTGCCCACGATGATGTCGGGCTGCAGCCCGAGTTCCCGGAGCGCCTTGACCGAGTGCTGCGTGGGTTTGGTCTTGTGGTCGCCCATGGCATCCACCGGGACCAGGGTGACGTGGACCAGGAGCATGTCCTGTGGCGCGAGTTCGCCGTGCATCTGGCGGACCGCCTCAAGGAACGGCATGCTCTCGATGTCGCCGACCGTGCCGCCGACCTCCACCAGGCAGATCTCGGCCACCTTGTCGCCGTTGATCTTCTCCTCTGCCGCCCGGCCGATGCAGTGCCTGATCTCGTCGGTGATGTGAGGGATGATCTGGACGGTCGCGCCGAGGAAATCTCCGTGCCGTTCTTTCTCGATGACGTTCCGATATACTTTCCCCGTCGTGATGTTGTGGATCGATTTGAGACTGATGTTCAGGAACCGTTCGTAGTTGCCGAGGTCGAGGTCGACTTCCCCGCCGTCAGAGAGGACGAAGACCTCACCGTGCTGGGCGGGGTTCATGGTGCCGGCATCGATGTTCAGGTACGGGTCGATCTTCACCGCCGTTACCTGGTAGCCGCGGTTTTTTAAGAGGCGGCCGATGGACGCGGTGGTGATGCCCTTCCCGAGTCCGCTCATGACGCCGCCGGTTACAACGATATACTTCAAACTCTCGTTCCCCTCCGGTTGTTCCAGAGACTCTATCTCATATATGTGATCCTGGGTATTGAGAATGTATTGTTCCGGCATTTCCGGGAGAATCCCTGCCGGCGTAATGGGGGTTTTGTCGGGCTTTCACCGCGGTGCTATCGGCGTATGACTGCAAACGATGTCGATGTCCGGGTGAGGAGTGTATCGTCCGCCGCGTCCCGGACCTCCCCGTCTGCAAACGCCACACGGCGACCTTTGCGGATGATTCTGCCGGTTGCGGCGATCTTCCCGGCGTTGACGCCTTTTATGAAACTTGTGTGCTCGTCGATCGTGGCGATCTCCTCGTTGTCGGCAAGGAGCGTGTAGAGCGCAAGTGCAATCGCCTCGTCTGCGAGCGCCACGTAGACGCCGCCCTGGAGCCACCCGGCACCGTTGAGCATATCCGGCCGGACATCCATGGTGAGGCGGGCGCGCCCGTCCCGAAACTCATCCACTTCTATACCCATCAGCGTAAAGAAGGGGTTGGCATCCCTTCCGACTTGTTTTAGTTCGTCAATGTAGCCCATGCGACCACACCTGTCTGCGGGAGGGTTCGGGGTCAGCCGGGATAAGCGTTGTGACTACTGGACTATTTCATCTTAATTTGCGGGTTCTGGTGTGGGTCGCGCCCCTTATACTGCACGGATGAAGACGACCTCCTGGCCGGAGGTGGTTTGCAGGAGAGACCCGGCTATTCTGGGTAGTGCCCTACGAAACAACTGGTCATCTGAGATCCCATCCCGGTGTTCCCGCTTGCATGCAATCCGGGGCACGGCTTTCCCTGGGGTATCGCCATG
>JALNXI010000276.1 GCA_023230425.1 Methanoculleus sp.
GGACGCCTTCGGCCAGTGCCTGGAGGATGAACGGGTTGCCGCTCCGGACCAGTTCGGTGAACTCTTCGTCGGTGTAGCAGATCGGTTCGACCGGGAGCTCGGTGAGATCGAGGATGGCTGCCGCCCGGCTTTGTGGAACCGCTCGCGAAAGTCCCCGACGACGATCAGGTCGACATCGCTCCCCTCATGGAAGTCGCCGCGGGAAAACGACCCGTGCAGGATGACGGCGGAGATGCGCCGGCGTGCCCGGATCTCCCGGACAAGGTCCCGGACCTGCTCGATCACCGAAAGAGCGCTCGCCTCGCGGCAGTGCAGATCGAGTCCGCGTGCTCGATGCATTCCCCGGCATCCTCCTTATCGTAATACTCCGATGGTGTCAGGTTTCCCACGATGCTATCTGGATAACGTGCCATGATGTAGGCGCTATCGAGTACCTTCGCTCCGGCCTTCAGCTCCTGGAACGAGGGCTCGAATGCACCGACCTCTCTTATCAGTTCGTAGACCGAGTGCGTCAGGATCCTCCGGAATCCCCTGGCGTACAGCAAGGCTTTCAGGGCTTTCTCCGCGCTCTGCTGCGCCTGAAAACAGGCCCACTCAAAGTCGCCCGACCGGCAGCTGTTCCTTGCGCTGACGAGATCCCTCTCCCCCTGCCGCAGCCACCGCTCCGCTTCTCGCATATTCGCATCCATGGTCTCTGCCCGACGGTTACCATGAGTTGTCGCTCCGAAGATATAAGTGCGCCGCGGTTCTTCTCCCGGGGCGGGGGCCGGACCTCGTCATCGCCGATACTTTGAAGCCACGGATGCCGTCGCCGGTGAGGCGGTCTGTGCCCGGGCTCCCCTCGAGGATATCCACGACGCCGCCCCTCCGTCGGACGTTTGAGGGGTCGTGAGCGACTGCTCCGGTGTGGCCGGGAATCCCGTGGTTCAGGACGATCCCGGCAGGAACCGTCCCAGGGGGAGCACCCTCACGATCCGTGTGTGGGTCAGGATCGTATCGGCGTGGCGGACGATGTGGTTGTAGTCGCCGGAGACATAGGCAAGGTCAGGAACGGTCAGAGCGATATCGTGCGCATCGAGGACTACCGTGACGTCATCACTATCGGAGATATCCCGATTGAGAACCGCGGAGATGTCCGGGTAATAAGCGGTCCGCCTGTGCCATGCACAATTGGTTCTCACGATCTCCTGCCGCCGGACGACTTCGACCTCAAAGGCCTGCAGAGATTCCAACACCACGGCATCGGTCGTCCGGTTCGATTGGCCCGTTGCAACCACCCTGATCTCTGCAAGAATCTCTTGAAAGTGGTCGTCACCATCAAAATTGGCGGCGATCTGACTGAGGGGGCGGCCTCTCTTCAGGTTATAGATCACGCGCCGCAGTGCGCGTACAACAGCCTTTTGAATGGTCCTGACCTTTCCCATGCCGGTATTGCACAACCCGAAGCATTCACGCTGGACGGCGAAGCCGGAGTGGTTGGGCTCAGGGTCTTCGAACGCCAGAACTGCAGCCCTGCCCCAGTGATCGGTCGCATGAAAGATGTAGCCGATAATAACGTTTGAGTCGAGAAAATATGGCAATTGTCCTACATCTCCCTGGGGCGAGCCCGCACGCATTCGTCGCGCGCGTACGCCATGAGGCGGAGGACAATCGGATCGATGTCCCTGCTCTGGGTATCCTGCTCCAGGCGTCCCAGCGCTTCGTCGTGAGTGGTTTCGAACTCGCGGTCGTACAGGGGGAGTTCCTGTGCGAACGAGCGCTCCCACCGCTCGACGATCTCTTCGGGCACATTTTCGTTTTTTCGCACCCGTAAAAGACTGCAGAAGATCTCCCAGTACCTGTTTGAGAGCGCATCAAGCGGATCGCGAGTCTCAACGAAGAGCCGGGCGGTATCATCCCACGCGAGGTAGGTATCGAGGAGTTCGCTCATCTCATTCTCCGGGAACTGCTTGATCAGCGTATCCAGGTATCGAAGGATGTTTGAGGAGATCCGGCCGTACGCATAATCATAGACCCGCGGTTCGCCCGATAAGGAGACCAGGTAGTCCAGGTATTCTCTTTTGAAGGTCCTCTGATACCGGAACGGAGCGAGTTTGTATGCATCACCGACCAGCCTGCTGCCATATCCCTCCTCCCACCGGGTCCCGCTCCGGTATTTTCTCAGGATCTTTCGAATCTCCTGGAGAACCACCTGCTTTTCCCCGGTCATCAGTTCCTCGTCGTGAACGTGACGAAGAGGCACAGTCGCTCCGTCAGGCTGCAGGTACCCTCCATCAAGGGGGGTTCCGGTCTGCTCTTCAAATGTAATCGCCTCGATGAGGGGGCCGTGGAGGTACCAGCAGTAGGGCAGCCCGATATCGATCCCCTGCCCCAACAGGTTCTGGTGGAGCAGGAACAAGGTCTTGTAAAGATGGGTCTTGCGGAAGAACGGCTCCCCGGCAGGGTTTGCCTCTACGAGGAGAACCTCAACGGAGTATTTCAGCAGGGGATTTTTTGCCATTGAACTCACCGGGCACTTCTTTGGTTCGGGGATATTTCAGCGTATGGATTCTCCCTGTGGGCACGTACCCGTCCTTCCGGAGTAATATCGGGTTTTGCCACGTATTCTTCAAAGCGGCGGGCATCGTCGTCCTCCAGAGAGAAACCCGGTTCGATCTTTTGAGCCATATCGGGTCATCCCGCGTGGTTTTCGGGCGTGTTACGGTACACTGTACCTATCCAGTTAATATACGTTCGGGTACCTGCGTCTCATGGTTGGGCCTGCTCTCTTTGGGTAACGGCGAAGTATTCCCCCGCCGGTTCCTGCCGCTTGTGGGGCAGCACGTGAAGGATGTGGTGTCTGCCCTGATTCGGCATCCGCAACCCTGCATTCAAGTGAACTTGTGTCTCCATATTCTCATGCGGTATGCCTGAGCGGAGTGCAGACTGGATGGAGCAGGCGCGGCGGGATCTCGCCATGGCCGGGATACCGGGTTCTTCGAATGGGCTCGGTTCTCATTTCGCAGCAGGTTGCTGAAAAGGCGATAAAGGCCGTCTACCAGAGGTCGGGGGCGGTTCGCGTGGGGTCATTCTCCTCGATGGTCTCCGGGCAGCCGGCCGGGAGATCCCCGCCGACCTCTCTGGGATTGCACGCAGTCTCGACCGCAACTATATTCCGGACGGGTTTTCCCGGGGGAAACCGGCAGACTACTTCGCCCGGGAGGATGCAGTCAGTGGTGCGGAAAGAATCATTCAATTCTGTGACGGTCTTCTGGCTTGATACGGATCTCGTCCACGAACGGCTACGAGCGGCGGTGGAGAGGCTGGCATCCGACCAAAACGTCCTCCGCGTCGTCCTTTTTGGGTCGTTTGCCGGGGGGCGGGCTGTTCCCGGGAGCGATCTCGATATCATGATCGTCCTTGCACGCGATTGAACGGCCCCATCTTTCAAGCGGGTCTCCACGTAC
>JALNXI010000277.1 GCA_023230425.1 Methanoculleus sp.
CCGAACTCCTGAATAAGCCGAGACGGTTTCTCTCCGGCTGGCCGTTCCAGTCTTTCCTGGAACCGGGGAGCGTTCCGGTGTTTACGTCCTTCTGTCGGCAGGTGATGGAGGGCGGGGAGAAAGAGACCGTCGAACTGTCGCTCCGCGGAGACGAAGATTCTCCCGTATACATCCGGATGGAGGCGCGGGCGGTCGAGGAGAGTGACAGATGGGAGAGACGCTTCCGTGCCGCCGTGATCGAGATCACCGAACAGAAACACCTCGAGGAGCAGCTGCGCCGGCGGGCGGCGGAACTGCAGGCAATCATGGAAGCGGTGCCGGCAGCGGTCTTCATCACGCTCGATCCCGAATCCCGTTCCATCTACGGTAGCCGCTGGACTTACGATCTCTTCCGTATGCCACCGGGAAGCAACCTCTCAAAGTCGGCGCCCGAAGGCGAGCGGCCGACGCACTTCAGGGTGATGCAGGACGACGTCGAGATTCCGCCGGAGGAACTGCCCATACAGAAGGCCGCCGCCACCGGCCAGCCGGCAGAGCAGGTCGAGCTCGATCTGGTCTTTGATGACGGGACGATGCATCGGCTGCTCGGTAATGCCGTGCCGCTACGGGACGAGAACGGCAGGTCCCGTGGTGCGGCAGGGGCTTTTATCGACATCACCGAGCGAAAGAAGGCGGAGGAGGCTCTCCGGAAGAGCGAGGAGCGATTCAGGCTGCTCACTGAGAATGCCTCGGATGTCATCCTCATCCTCGATCCGGTGGGCAGCATCCTGTATGCAAGCCCTTCGGTGACACAGGCCGGGGGGTTTACGCCCGAAGAACTCATCGGGAGTAGCATCCTCAAACTGACGCATCCCGACGATCTGCCGCTGGTGATGAATGCCCTTTCCACTGCCGCCGCCCATCCAAAAGAGAGGGTCACCCTTGAGGTTCGGATTCGGCACAGTTCGGGAGCGTGGCTGACTTTTGATGTAACCGGCGTCAATCTCCAGGAAGAGCCGGCTGTCCGGGGTTTTGTGGTGAATGCACGCGACATTACCGAGCGAAAGCGGGCCGAAGAAGAGCGGGCAGCCCTTACCGGCAGGCTCGAAGAAGCGCACCGGGAGGCGAGCCTGTACCTCGACATCATCACCCACGACATCCGGAACGCGAACAATGTCTCCACGATGTACGCCGATCTCATGGTCGATCTGGCGGAGGGGGACGTGAAGACGTATGCGGAGAAGCTGCGCAACAGTATCTTGCGGGGCAACGGGATTTTACAGAATGTGGCAACTCTCCGCCGGGTCCACGAGGAGTCGGTCAGTCTCGCCTCGGTGAGCCTCGATGCCGCGATACGGGAGGAGACCGGGAACTTCCCCGGATCATCGATCCGGTACGACGACCGGGCGGTCGAGGTCTCTGCAGACAGCCTTCTCCCGATGATCTTTGCGAACCTCATCGGCAACGCCGTCAAGTTCGGAGGACCGGGAGTCGAGATCACGATTCGGGTCGAGGAGCAGGACGGCGAGGTGCTGGTCTCGGTCGAAGACACGGGACCGGGAATCCCGGACGAGGTGAAGAGGTTGCTCTTCCAGCGGTTCGAACGCGGCATGGGACGGGGGAGAGGCGAGGGCCTCGGCCTCTACCTGGTCCGGACGCTTGTGGAACGCTATGGCGGGAAGGTCCGGGTCGACGACCGGGTCCCCGGGCACCCGGGGGAAGGGGCAGCGTTCCGGTTCACGCTGAAGAAGGCGAACGGCACCGGGGGAGCCTGAACCGGCGATCTCTGCGTCGTTCCCGCACGCGATCCGCCCGAATGCAACCGACCCGGCGTAAGCGCATGCATGAAACGGCCACGCCCCGGCAGAACGGGAGGAGGATCGTCCATAACCGGATCGGGATGTCCCGTCTCCCCGGGAGAACTCTAAATGTGCAGGGATGGAAACTCATCACACCCCGCCAGAACACGCATTTTAATATCCTTGAGATTCAACAGAATTTTTTACCGTTGATTCACATGCATCACACCGAACCACCAGGGCGTTCGACTCGTATCGAGTTGCCGAAAAGTCCGACGGGTATCCAGGGCCTCGACGAAGTCACCACGGGAGGCCTGCCGAAAGGGCGCACGACTCTCGTCGTCGGGAGGGCGGGGTCCGGCAAGACGCTGCTCGGTATGGAGTTCCTGGTGCACGGTGCACTGGAGCTCGGGGAGCCCGGCGTCTTCATTTCCTTTGAGGAGACGCCCGGCGATCTCGTCTTAAATGTTGCATCGCTCGGCTACGACTTAAACGATCTCTGCGAGAGGAACCTGCTCTCGATCGACCACGTTGAGGTGTCCCGGAGCGACATCATCGAGACGGGAGAGTTCGATCTCGAGGCGCTCTTCATCCGGCTCGGCTACGCCATCGACTCCATCGGCGCAAAAAGGATCGTCCTCGACACCATCGAGTCGCTCTTCTCCGGCCTCACGAATACGGGCATCCTCCGTGCCGAACTCCGGCGGCTCTTCTTCTGGCTGAAGGATAAAGGCGTTACCGCCGTCGTCACCGGAGAGAGCGGGGAGACGACCATGACCCGCCACGGCCTCGAGGAGTACATCTCGGACTGCGTCATCCTCCTCGATCACCGGGTGGACGACCAGATCTCCACGCGCCGCCTGCGGGTGGTGAAGTACCGCGGCACGGTCCACGGCACCAACGAGTACCCTTTCCTGATCGACGAGACCGGGATCTCGGTGCTGCCCATCACCTCCACCGGTCTTTCGCATAGCGTCAGCAACGAACGCGTCTCAAGCGGCGTCGAGCGTCTCGACGCCATGCTCGAGGGGGAGGGCTTCTACCGCGGCAGCACGATCATGATCGCGGGGACACCCGGCACCGGAAAGAGCACGTTCGCGGCGCATTTCTTGAATGCCGCCTGCCTCCGGGGGGAGAAATGCCTCTACTTCTCCTTTGAAGAGTCCCCCGACCAGATCGTGCGCAACATGCGGTCCGTCGGCATCGACCTTGCGCCTCATATCGAAAGCGGCCTCCTCGAGATCCACTCCTCAAGGCCGACGATGTACGGCCTGGAGATGCATCTCGTCATGCTGCTCAAGGAGGTCCGGGAGACACAGCCCGGGGTTGTGGTGATCGACCCCTTGAGCGATCTCATCGCGATCGGTACCCCGCGCGATGTCAAGGTCATGCTCACGCGCCTGATCGACTACTTGAAGACGAACCGGATCACCACGCTCTTCACCCACCTGATCCATACGCGGGAGAAGATGGCGCCCGCGGACCTCGCCGTCTCCTCGCTCATCGATACCCTGGTCCAGCTCCTGGACATCGAGTCCGCCGGGGAGCGCAACCGCGGACTCTACGTGCTGAAGTCCCGGGGGATGGGGCATTCCAACCAGATCCGCGAATACCTGCTCACCGGTGGCGGCATCGAACTCGCCGACGTCTACGTCGGG
>JALNXI010000278.1 GCA_023230425.1 Methanoculleus sp.
ATCTGCGAGCCGAAGAACGGCTACGAGGTCACTGTCATGATGGACGTCCTGACCGACAACCCCGGCGAACTCAAGTGCATGTACATCATGGGCGAGAACCCGATGCTCTCCGACCCGGACCTGACCCACGTCAAGCATGCCCTCGAGAGCCTGGAGTTCCTGGTTGTCCAGGATATCTTCCTGACCGAGACCGCTGAACTCGCCGACGTCGTCCTCCCCGCCGCCTGCTATGCAGAGCGGGACGGCACCCAGACCAGCACCGAGCGGCGCGTCCAGATGTGGCGCAAAGCCCAGAGCCCGCCCGGCGAGGCGAAGGAAGACTGGCAGATCATCAGCGAACTTGCCGCACGGATGGGCTACGCGAAGCAGTTCCCCTACCAGGACATCGAGGAGATCTTCACCGAGGTCGCTGCAGTCACCCCGTCCTACCACGGCATGAACTACGAGCGGCTCAACAAGCCTGAAGCACTCCACTGGCCCTGCCCCACCACAGAACACCCGGGAACGCCGATCCTCCACAAGGAGAAGTTCTCCCACCCCGACGGCATCGGCGTCTTTGCCCCGATTGAGTGGAAGCCGCCGGCGGAAGTCCCCGACGCGGAGTATCCGTTTGTCCTCACGACCGGCCGTGTCCTCTGGCACTGGCACACCGGGTCCATGACCCGCCGGTCCGCAACCCTCGACGCCGAGGTCCCCACTGGCTGGATCGAGATCAACCCCGAGGACGCGAAGGCACTCGGCATCAAGAACAAGGAGAAGGTCCGTGCCATCACCCGCCGCGGATCCGTCGACGTCCCCGCGAAGGTGACCCCCGACATCATGAAGGGTATCATGTTCATGCCATTCCACTTCGCCGAATGTGCAGCGAACATACTGACGAACAACGCACTCGACCCGATAGCAAAGATCCCTGAGTTCAAGGCTTGTGCTGTCAAGGTTGAGAAGATTACGGAGGCCTGAAGATGGCAGCAAAAGGCGATATGTTCTACACATGGGCGGCAGACGCCGATGTGCTGAAGAAGGGAGAGTGCGGCGGTGCGATAACCGCCCTGCAGCAGTACGCACTCAAGTCCGGCATGGTGGACGCTGTCCTTGCCGTCAAGAAGGGACAGGACATCTACGATGCGGTCCCCACGCTCGTCACCAACCCCGCAGACCTCGCAGAGACGGCAGGCTCGCTCCACTGCGGGACGCTTCTGCTCTCGAAAGTGGTGAAGGATTACCTGGACAGCAACAAGACCGCACGCCTCGGCGTCACCGTCAAGGGCTGCGACACGATGGGTCTCATCGAACTTGCAAAGCGGAATGCGGTCGACCTGGATCGCCTCCTCCTGCTCGGCGTGAACTGCGGCGGTTCGGTGAGCCCGGTCCTGGCCCGGAAGATGATCCGCGACAAGTTCGAGGTCGACCCCGATCTGGTCCACAAAGAGGAGATCGACAAGGGCCAGTTCATCATCGAGTATGAGGGCGGTCATGCGGGGATCAAGATCGACGAACTCGAGGACGAGGGCTACGGCCGCCGCAGCAACTGCCGCCGGTGCCTCTACAAGGTCCCGCGCCAGGCCGACCTTGCCTGCGGGAACTGGGGCGTCATCGGTGAACGGGCCGGCAAGGCTACGTTTGTCGAGGTCTGCTCCGAGAAGGGTGCGAAACTCCTCGATGCGGCTGTTGCGGCCGGGGCCGTCAAGACCGACGCCGCGAACCCGAAGGGTATCGAGATCCGCGGCAAGGTCGAGGGCGCCATGCTCAACCTCGGCAATAAGTGGCGGAAGAAGAACTTCGAAGCGCTCGCATCCGACCTCTGGGGCACCATCGGCCGCGAGACGGGCCGGTGCATCAAGTGCTACTCCTGCATCGAGAACTGCCCGGTCTGCTTCCCGGTTGCAGAGGATCTCAAAGGAAAATCCAGGATGGTCGTCTCAGGAGAGGTTCCGCCGAACCCCATGTTCCACCTCCGGCGGTTGGCGCACATATCCGACTCCTGCATCAACTGCGGCCAGTGCGAGGAACTCTGCCCGATGGATATCCCGCTTGCGCTCTTCTCCCATGCCATCAGGACCGAGGGCGACAGTGCATTCGAGCCCAAGCTCGGGAAGGCACCCTATACCAACTAACCTTTTTTCTTTATACTGCAACCAATCCCGGGCCATTTCAAGGGCGCATCAACATAGATACTCTAGTTGTACGACCAAATTCATATCCGGCCGATTATCACCGGTATTGTGCTGGCTTCCTGATAAGAAAGGTGCCATAACCCACACTTATTCACTAAAAATGCGGATGTTAATCACTACTATTAAATATCCCCAACCTCGAATTTTAATATATCCGAGGTTTTACCATGGAACTCAAGTATGTACAGACAACATGCCCGTACTGCGGTACGGGATGCAGCTTCAACCTCGTGGTGAAGGATGGGAAGGTTGTCGACACACAACCATATACCCGCTCACCTGTCAACGAGGGTAGGGTCTGCCCGAAGGGCACCTATGCTCACGAGTTCGTGAACAGCCCGGACCGCCTGACAAAGCCGCTCATCAAGAAAGACGGCAAGTTCGTCGAGGCGACCTGGGATGAGGCTTATGACCTGATTGCGCAGAAGTTCAAGTCCTACAAGCCCGACGAGTTCGCGGCGCTTGCATCGGCCCGGGTCTCGAACGAAGAGAACTACCTGCTGATGAAGTTCACCCGCGGCGTCATGAAGTCCCGGCACATCGACCACTGCGCCCGGCTCTGCCATGCGTCCACCGTCGCGGGCCTTGCTGCGTCGTTCGGCTCCGGTGCGATGACCAACTCGATCCTTGACATCGCCGAGTCGAAGTGCGTCTTTGTCATCGGGTCCAACACCTTCGAACAGCACCCCCTCATCGGCCGCAAGGTCATGCAGGCCAAGCTGAACGGTGGAAAACTCATCGTATTCGACCCGCGCTACACGCCGACCGCGAAGCAGGCGGATCTCTACGCATCCTTCTACTCCGGCACCGACGTGGCCATCCTCAACTGCCTGATGGGAGAGATCATCAGGAACGGATGGGAGGACAAGGAATGGGTTTCGACCCGTGCAAAGGGATACGAGGAACTCAAAGCAGTGGTGCTCAGTGATACGTATCTCCCCGAGAACGTCGAGAAGATCTCCGGAATTGCCGCTGAGGACCTCAAAACCGCAGCTGAATGGATCGGTACCGCCGAATCCTCCGCACTCCTTTACTCGATGGGAATCACCCAGCACACCGTGGGTGTCGACAACGTCAAGTCGACCGCCAACCTTCAGATGCTCACCGGAAACATCGGCAGGCGCGGCGGCGGCGTGAACGCGCTCCGTGGCCAGAACAACGTGCAGGGTGCCTGCGACATGGGCGCGCTCCCGGTCGTCTTCACCGGCTACCAGAAGGTCACCGATGCAACCGCCCACAAGAAGTTC
>JALNXI010000279.1 GCA_023230425.1 Methanoculleus sp.
CGAAATGTATGGGCAACGGCAATCGGCTACGATGCGGAAACGCAGGAGTACGAGGTCAGCATGATCCGGGGTGCGACGGGCCGCCACAGCGACCAGCGCCTGATGTTTCCGGGAAAGGCGTACTGGGTGTACATGACGGAAGAGGGAGACCTGATCCACTCATACTACAGGACGTATTCCTTCTGCGCCGAGTGGGTGGGCGACTACCACGGCATGCAGGATGCTATCCCCTGCGCCGACGAGGAGGCCGAGGGCTTCTATAATACACTCGACTGGTCGAGTTCATGGACCGGCCAGTTTATCAACGGCAACGACACCGCGATGGAACGGCACTGGAAGGACCCGGCCTTCGGCGGGGTGGATTCGGACTACATCGACAACACGCACCTGGCTTTCTTTACCGGCCACGGGTGGGAGGGCGGGTTCGTCTTCGGGACTGCCGCCGACGATTACGAACTGAACTACAGCGAGGCGCGCTGGGGCAACACGAAGACCGACTGGATTATCCTCGGATCGTGCAACACCCTGAATGAATCAACATATAGGGAGAACTGGGAAGATGCTTTCGAGGGGCTCCATTCCATATGCGGCTTCGACACCATGGGGGCCGCTCATCCGGATATGGGATGGTATTTTGCGCAGCAACTGATGAACGGGGAGACTATCTGGGACGCATGGTCTGCGGCGACAGACCAGTACGTGTTCCCGAACGACGGCAGCCTGCGCTCGGCGATTCTCGCCGCGGACATCGACGGAGACCTGAGCACGCCTGACTGCCTCAACGACCATATTTACGGGTACGGGTCGTCGATCAACCCGCCCGGCGATCCACCAGCATTTCAATACGTGACAAAGCCATGTATACGGGAGATTTAAATGACAACAAAACAGGTTATAATCGGAATTGCTGCCCTCTTGCTAATTATTGCCGGGACAGCACTGGTGCCGGTGGTATCTCCGCAGGATGATGAAGGTTCAAACGGGGGAATCGAGATTGTCGGACCGTACGGCGTGCAGAGTGTCTCCGAGATCGCTCTCGGTACCGCCCTCACGGGGTATCCCGAACAGGCAATGGTCTACAGGACGGTCGATACCACCGTATCGAAGGACGATGCTCTGAAGATGGCGGAGAAGCTCGGGATGACCGGATCGCTTGAAGAGAATGTACTGTCGTATTACATCAAAGGTGATCCTTATACGTTCGATATCGAGAAAGAGGGGGGTTGCTTGTCCTATACATGGAAAGGGCGGTGGAACAGTGTAGATTCACGGGATCGCCCTGAAAATCTCCCTGCCGATGAGGGGGCACGGAAGATCGCTGAGACCTTCCTCAAAGAGCATGATCTCATGCCCGAAGGGGCTGTATATTCTGGAGTTGCACATGGTGAGGGGTTCTTTTCGAATCGTACCGACGGTACGTCCATTCAGACCCATAAAGACACCCAGGTCTCATTCACCGGCACCCTGAACGGGCTCCCGGTTTTTGGAAACTGGATGTATGTCACTATCGGCGGCGATGGAGATATCCTCAGAGTCTTCAAACGCTGGCGCGATGCCGAACCCTACAAGGAGTTCGCGATCCTCTCCCCCGAGGAAGCGATTGAGGAGCTCAAGCAGACGGGGGTCGTCGCCACGGTGAGTTCACCGAAGAGGGCGGTCGTCACCGGGATCAAAATTGGGTATTATGCCAGTCCCCCACGGGACGAGCAGCCCTACCTCAAGCCGACCTACTCCATCCGCGGCACCGTGGAAGGGGAGAACGGGACCGGGACCTTCTTCCAGTACGTCCCGGCGGTCCCCGAGCTCGGGAAGGGATTGTACTGATCCCCTTTCCCCCGTTTTCATGGGGCGCTGATACGATGATGAAACAGATTGCAATCGGCTTTTCCGTCCTCGTGCTGCTCGTCGCCGGGACGGCACTGATACCGGCGGTATCTCCACAGGACGATGAAGGCGTAAACGGGGGAATCGAGATTGTCGGACCGTACGGCGTGCAGAGTGTCTCTGAGATCGCTTTCGACACTGCCCTCCCGCGGTATCCCGAACAGACCATGGTTTATAAAACGGTCGATACTGCCGTATCGAAAGACGGCGCGCTGAAGATAGCGGAGAAGTTCGGTATGTCCGGACCAGTCGAGGAGAGTGGAGGAAGGACTCATTACTACGTTGTCAAAGATGATCCTTATACGTTCGAGATCGAGGAGGAAGCTGGGTTTATGACCTACACGTGGGATGGCCGCTACTCCGGGGTGGATCCCCGGGACCGTCCCGAAAACCTCCCGACCGATGAAGAGTGTCGGAAGATCGCCGAATCGTTCCTCACCTCCCATGGGCTCATGCCTGAAGGGGCAGCATATTCGGGTATATCGCACGGGGAGGGGTTTGCTTCCAATGCTGCGGAAAATATCAGCATTGCCACCTATAAAGACACCTGTGTCCACTTCACTGACACCCTGAGCGGCTATCCCGTTGCCGGGAGCGGAACCTACGTCACAGTCGGTGGGGGTGGGGATGTCCTCAAGGTCGGCAAACGCTGGCGCGACGTCGAACCCTGCAAGGAGCTCGCGATCCTCTCTCCCGAAGAAGCGATCGAGGAACTCAAACAGATCGGGGTCGTCACCACGGTGAGTTCACCGAAGAGGGCGATCGTCGACGAGGTCAAGCTCTGCTACTATGCAACCCCGCCCGGGACCGAGCAGCCCTACCTCAAACCAACGTATTCCATCCGCGGCACCGTGGAAGGGGAGAACGAGACCGGGACCTTCTTCCAGTACGTCCCGGCGGTTCCGGAACTCGGGAAGGGGCTGTACTGACCCCTTTTTTTTTAAAACGCTGATACGACGAAACAGATTGCATTTGGGTTCGCCGCCCTAACACTGATTATTTCCGAAACGGCAATGCTGCCGGTGAGGTCTCCGCAGGGGGCTTTCGTCTACCCGGTCATAGTGCGTCCCGAGCTGTCTGTTGCCGGTCGCGCCGCTGCACCCGCGCCGGGCGGGAGTCGTGGACTAGATGGACCCATTTTGCAGGTGAAACGATGAAAGTATGGCGATCGCCCGGTCGTGGCTCCACGACGCTCACGTCGCGGTCACCCCGGGGACGGCGTTCTGCACCCCGGGCTGGCTCCGGCTCTCCTACGCGACCTCGATGGAGAGACTCCAGGAAGCGGTCGGGCGGATCGCGCGGGTTTAAAACTCCGCCTCTTTTTTGCTGAATCCCGATTTAAGGAGCCTGCACGGCAGACCGTTTCACGCGTGGCGGCGGGTGAAGACCCGGAATCGGTCCCGGCGCCCTGACGTGTAGAGGATTGTGACAGAAATGCTATATAGGGGACCCGCAAAGCCTCCCATTGTCACAGGGGGATCGATCACCGCAAATGAAGAACCCCCTGCGGCCCGAAGGCATGAGAGCGTGGG
>JALNXI010000280.1 GCA_023230425.1 Methanoculleus sp.
GGGCTATCGTGGAGGCGGTGAACCACTACAATGAGCCGATGGTTATCGCTGAGGTGAGCAAAGGTCTTGGCGAGGCGATGAAAGGCCTCGATGTTCATCTGCTCCGCGAAGAAGAGGTGTTGCAGACCCGTGGGCGTTAAGGTCGGTGTTCTCGCGCTCCAGGGCGACGTCGCCGAGCATATTCTGGCGTTCCGCGAGGCTCTCGCGGACCGGCCGGGTTCAACGGTCGTCCCGGTCCGGCACGTGGAGGACCTCGTGGGGCTCGACGGCCTCGCGATCCCGGGCGGCGAGTCCACCACCATCTCCCGGCTGATGGGGAAGAACGGGCTTTATGAGCCGCTCACCGGGTTCGAGGGCGGGATATTTGCGACCTGCGCCGGGATGGTTCTCGTGGCTGACCGGGTGGACGATCCACGGGTGCGGTCCCTGGGCCTCATCTCGATGCATGTAGCGAGGAACGCCTTCGGGCCGCAGATCAACTCCCGTGAAACACTTCTCAATATCGCGGGCCTCGCGGATCCCTTCCGGGCGGTCTTCATCCGGGCCCCGGTGGTGACCGAAGTCGGCCCCGGTGTCGAGGTGCTCGCCCGCATCCCGGAGGGGATTGTTGCCGTCAGGAGCGGACGGCATATGGCGTTCGCGTTCCACCCGGAGCTCGGCGGGGACTTCCGCCTGCACCGGATGTTCTTAGAGGGTCTCGGGGTATAGGACCCGGGATTCACCCGTTTTTTCGACTCCCGGCGTCGCCAATCACCTGTCTTGCCCGGGCCGTGCCATCGGCGGTCAGCCGGTAGATGATCCAGTTTCCCTGCGCCTCGCCGGCGATCAGCCCCGTCTTCTTCAGGACGGAGAGGTGGTAGGAAAGCTTCGAGTCCGCTATCCCGAGCACCGCCTTGATGACGCAGACACAGAGCGGCTGCACGGCAAGCATGGCGAGGATCTTGAGGCGGAGAGGGTCGGCGAGTGCGCGAAAAAGAGTACTCTCTCTTTTCAGGAGATCGTCTCCCGGCAATTGCCCCGTCAGCCCTGCGATGCCCCCGCACCGGCAGAGCGACTCCTCGACCTCCGGTGGGAGGGGCAGCGCCTCTTCCCGGCACTCTCTCTTTTCCGTCACCTCATCATCTTCCTGCTTCAAACTGATATGAAATGAGACGGCATATACCTTTTCCGCACTTTCGTACGCCCCGTCGCCCGGCGTATTTCGCCCCCGACCGCGTGCCCTCTCGCACAGGAACCGGGAGCGATACCGGTCACCAACCACCCCCTGATGGGTCAGGCAGAGGGGATCCAGCAGGGCCGTCTTGCCGCATCCGACACTGGAAACCATAACCTTTATACCCGAACTCGTACACATTAATTCAAATTAATTTGAATTGCTGGGCCCTGGTCTTCCAGCGAGGTACACGCATGATCGACATACTCATCAACGCTCTCTCGTCAGGGCTTGCCTCCGTGCTCGACTACCTCTCGGCGCACGTCCTCACCTGCCTGGTCCCGGCGTTCTTCATCGCCGGTGCCATCTCGGCCTTCGTCAAGAAAGATGCGATCCTGAAGTATTTCAGCCCGGACACGCCGAAACACATCTCCTACGGGATCGCGTCGGTCTCGGGGACGATCCTCGCGGTCTGCAGCTGCACCATCCTCCCGATCTTTGCCGGCATCCTCAAGAAAGGGAGCGGCATCGGCCCGGCAACGACGTTCCTCTTTGCAGGCCCGGCTATCAACATCCTCGCGATCATCTACACCGCCAGGGTGCTCGGGTTCGACCTCGGGATAGCACGGGCAGTCTCTGCGGTCCTGCTCGCGATCGTCATCGGGCTTACCATGGCGCTGATCTTCCGGTCGACCGATATCGAAACGCTCAAGAAGAAAGCGATGGCGCCGAGCGTCGCCGGGGCGTGCGAGGAGGAGAAACCACGCTGGGTCACGCCCGCATTCTTCGCCCTCCTGGTCGGGGTGCTGGTCTTCGGCGCTTCGCCGCTCGACTGGGTGATCCGGCTCGGCATCGTCTACATTCTCACGCTCGCGATCGCCGTCCTCCTCATCTACTACTTCGATACGGACGAGGTGACCGACTGGGGGCTCGAGACCTGGGACCTGACGAAGAAGATCTTTCCCATCCTGATCGGGGGAACGTTCGTGGTCGGGATCATCGCCTTCTTCCTCCCGCCCGAGACCTTCCAGCCCTACTTCGGGGACAATTCGCTCGGCGCAAACTTCCTCGCGGCGATCGTGGGGACGATCCTCTACATGCCGACGCTGCTCGAGGTCCCGATCATCGGCACGACGTTCGGCTACACCACCGGGCACATGGCCGCAGGACCGGCGCTCGCCCTCCTGCTGGCCGGGCCGACGATCAGCCTCCCCTCGGTCCTCGTCATCTACCGGATCATGGGGGCGAAGAAGACGGCGACTTACGTGGCACTGGTGGTCGTTTTCGCGACCATCGCCGGGTTCCTGTACGGGAATGGGATGCTACTCATATAGGAGAGAACCCATGGAGACGAAGAAGAGAGAGAAGCCCTGCTGCGCCGCCGAAACCCTGCGGCGCATTCGCCGGATCGAGGTCGGCGGGGTCGTCGTCGGGCTCGCGATGCTCGACGACGTCTTCCAGGACGTCATCGAGCGCGGCATCACGGGCGTTACCGCTATCGGCGATGAACTGATCAGACAGGTAAAGATCTACAACTACATCCCGAAGGAGGCGGAGCCGCTCTACCGGGCGGCGCTCCTTTTAGCGTATCAGAACGAGGTGAAGAAACGATGAAAGTTGAGGTGCTCGGAACCGGCTGCGCCAAATGCAAGCGGCTCGCAAAGAACGTAGAGACAGCGATCAACGATCTCGGCATCGAGGTCGAACTCGTCAAGGTTGACGACATCACCGAGATCATGGACCGCGGTGTGATGCTGACACCGGCTCTTGCCGTCGACGGGGAACTCAAAGTCTCCGGCCGGGTGGCGGACGTCAAGGAGATCAAGGAGATTCTGCAGGGGTAAGCTGCCCTTCCCCGCGCGGAGGAAGAATGGTGCTGATAGAAGTATTCGGGACCGGCTGCGTCAGGTGCAAGCGGATGGTCAAGAACGTCGAGATCGCGGTCAGGGATCTCAAGATCGATGCGGAGATCCGCAAGATCGAGAGCCTCGATGCGATGATCGAACGGGGCGTTATGCTGACGCCGGCGCTCTACGTCGATGGCGAGCCCAAAATCGTCGGCCACGTCCCCTGTGTCGAGGATCTCAAACAGATACTGCTTGGAGAGAAGTGAGATGGCAGAACAGACAGTACCCTGGTGCACCTGCGGCTGCGGGGGGCCGAAGGACACCCTCGTCGTTGAGTGGCGGCATATCGGGAGGGACATCGAGAACACCTGCGCGCGGTGCGGCGAGACGGGGAAGGCCGTGATGGACGTCATCG
>JALNXI010000281.1 GCA_023230425.1 Methanoculleus sp.
AGGTCCGCGTGCCGTCGTGGAGCCGCCGGAGCAGGCGAGCAACCCCGGTCAGGGGTTCATAGAGGGACGCCCCCGCCGCGAGAAGTTCCCGCATGGTTGGGCCGGGGACGTACTCGGTCACGAGGACCGCATGAAACCGGCTGTTCGCCGCAAGCGCGTGGGGAACCCGGATCCAGGCCGATACGCGGCGGAGCCGGTAAAACTCGTTCTCCATCGCCGCATCCGCGTTGTAGCGGGTCTTCGCACCCGTCGGCGCACCGAAGAACTTGCCGACGACGCTGACTGCGGTGCCGGTAAACTCGTACCGGCAGACGACGTGCGATGCAGGCTCCAGCCGGTAAACCCGGACCTCGCCGTCCATCGCCGGCAGCCGATCGGCGAGGACGCCCGCGAGCCAGTCCCTGAACGCATCGCCAGCCTCCAGACGTCCTGCCTCTCTGGCCAACTGCTCTAACCCCCCCGGGAGGCCCCGATAAGTCCCGCAGGGCAATGAAGATACCCATGGCACCGGGGAGACCCACACCTTTTTTACTGCCCGGGCGTCTTAACGGGATGCACCGGCGATCCTGTGGGTGACGAGCCATGATACCGTTTTGCGATTTCCTGGAGAGAATCAGGCCTGCCGTCAACCGGCGGATCGAGGAGGTGACGGGCGGTGAGGATGCAATCGATCCCGGTGTTCTCCCGCTTCTCGTCAGGGGAAAGCGGATGCGGGCCGGACTTCTTCTCCGCGTTCATACCTGCCTCGCCCGGACGACGGCGCTTACCGGCCAGGCGCTCGACCTCGCCTGTGCCGTCGAGCTCGCCCACGCCGCAAGCCTCATCCTCGACGATATGCTGGACGGGGATACTGTTCGGCGGGGAGCTCCCTCCCTCCACCTCACCCGGGGAGAAGGACGGGCGATCCTCGACGCCGTCGGCATCCTCGCCCTCCCCTACGCGCTCGCCGCCCCTTACGGCGCCGGATACGTGACAATGCTCGCGTCGGCCCAGCAGAGCATGGCCCGGGGCGTGGCCTGGGAGATGCTCGGGGGGCCGGAGCTCCCGGCGGCCAAGCTCTACGATGCGATCGTCGCACGAAAGACCGGGCGTCTCTTCTCGCTCGCGGCCGCCTGGGGTGCCATGGCGGCGGGAGAGGAGGAAACGGTCGTCGCCGCGTTCGCGAACTATGGTCTCTCGGCCGGGAAGGCGATGCAGATAGCCGACGACATCGTGGACCTGCACGCGCACGCGGTGGGGGCCCAATCCCGGCCCGGATCCGAGGCGCTTCTCCTCCGGTGCGTCTCCGGAGAGAACGGCACCCGGCAGACGCCGGTATCCATACTTGAGCGGGAGATAGATGGCGCGGCCGCCCGGATCACGGATGGGGGCCGGCAGCGGGTGCCGCCGGAGATGTGGGAATCCTTCAGGCAGGTGGTCCGGGATATCGTGGACCTCACGATCGCGGGGGGTATGCCGGGTGACGAAACAGGGCTCCTGACCGCCTGCCCCAACGGCCCCCCGCAACGATAAATACCGCCCCGCCCCAAACTCTTCTGAGGAAACATGCCGGTAGTAACCATTCGTATGGCAGAGGGACGGACACTTGAGCAGAAACGGATGCTCGCCGATGAGATCACCGCCGCGATCACGAGGACGTTCGGCGTCGATCCGGCAGTGGTTACCCTCTTCTTCGAGGAACTTAAGACCGAGAACATTGCACGGGCGGGAAAACTCCTCTCGGAGTCGTAGTCCCGCACCGAGCGAACATTTTTTTAGCCCGATGAAGCCTCATACCTCCGGGAGTGAACGGAATCATGGCACGCGAACTTGACGAGAAAGATTTTGCTATCCTGCGGAAACTGGCCCCCGAGTACAGCGGTATCCTCTGCCCCGAGTCGGGGCACGAGTTCCACTCGATCCTCCCCCCGGTCTCAAACCACATTGCGAAGGACGAGGAGGATTTTGCTGAGCGGGTCGGCCGCCTCTCGGACGAGGACTGGGGTTACCTGACCGATCAGATCGTCTCCGGCCGGGAGGACCTCGGGTGCATGCCAGAAGAGGATATCGAGACCATCCTCGTCCGCATCCAGGGTGCGGTATCAGAGGAGGCCGCCGAGCAGGTCCGCAGGCTCTACCACCTCTCCGGGTGCGGGGTGCTCTGATCCGGGTGCACCCGGGTCCGGCCGGCTGCCATCTCTGCATAATGGGCGAACCGTCCCGATCGGACGGGCCGGGTGAACCACATTCCTTCCCACCCGAGCATAACCGACAGGGGCTGTGCCCGCTCAAAGTCCATCTCGCCGGAATCGTTGAAGTAGCGATCGTCGGCTTCGAGGTGGATCACCTCTCCGATAACGAGCGAGAAGTTCTCCCTGGCGATCTCCTCTTTGAGTACGCATTCCATCCAGGCCAGGCACCCGTCGACGCCGGGCGGGCGGACTTTCGCCGATGGTCGGGGTGTAAGGCCGGCCTCCTCGAACTCGTCTACTTCCGGCGGATAGTTCCGCGCACAGATCATGACCTCCCCGACCATCGATGCCGGGGGTATGTTCACGACGAACTCTTCCGTGGCGCGGATGTTATCGAGGGTATCCCGCTTGATCCAGGATGCCAGCACGATCTCGTTTAAGGGCCGGAGGATCGGGGTTATGTTCGACCAGGGGGCGACGTTTCTGATGCCGCCGTGCGAGACGGTCGAGATGAGCGCAACCGGAAGCGGGAGCACCTGTTCCCGCTGGCTGGGCCGCAGGATCATGCTCTCCCCTCCCGGACTCCGTCAAGCCGGTCGGCAAGTGCGGCGATTGCAGGGTGGCTCCTGTCCAGTGCCCGGCCGTCGAGGCCCGCGGCAAGAATTCCGGCGTCCTGCGGGATCTCGCAGACGATCCGGGAACGGTCGCCGAGGCCCTCGCGCAGCCGGGCTGCCGAAACGGGATCGGTCTTGTTCAGCACGTAGCAGAGCGGACTGTCGAGTTGTCCTGCCATACCCGCGACCTTCTCCGCGAGCCGGAGCGACTCAAACGACGGATCCACGACCATGAGGATCACGTCGGCCCCCCGGTCGACGCTCCTGCCGAAGTGTTCGATGCCCGCTTCCGTATCCGCGATGACGACGTCGTCGTCGCCGAGGTCCAGGTGGTCGAGGAACTGGCGCGCGAGCATCCCCATCGGGCAGGCGCACCCCTCGCCGGCGTCATGAATCTTCCCGATGGCGACGAGCCGGACCCCGTTCTCCGAGGCGACGTAGTCACGGGGAATCCCTGCAAGACTCCATGTCTCCCCCACCAGGTCAACGGAGGATGGGTCGGGCATCGCCGCCATGATCTTCTCGGTCACCCCCCTTTTGCCTCCGAAATAGCCCATGAGGTCCGGAGGGGCGTCCGTCCCGAGAAGGCGGTGAAGCCCGAGGTTTGATTCGTCGGTATCGACGAC
>JALNXI010000282.1 GCA_023230425.1 Methanoculleus sp.
CGTCCTCTCGATGTACATCGGCCACGCGATATCCTACGCGGTCCTCCTCGCGGGCTATCTTCTCGTCGGGCTCTATGCGCAGGGGTTCCTCGGCCCCTACTACGACCCCGTCCGGTATGCCTTCCTGGCAGTCCTCGCGATCGTCCTGGTCTACATAGCAGCCGCCCCGCCGGTCTACTATGCCAGATACCGGTACCGGATCGCGGAGGACCGGATCGACGTGCGCTACGGGGTTCTCGTGATCCGGCATATCCTGGTCCCGATCGAGCGGGTGCACCAGGTGGAGGTCTCCCGGGGGCCGGCGAACAGCGTGCTCGGCCTCGCGGACGTCACTATAACCACCGCCGGAGGAGTGGCGGCCCTCAACTACCTGGAGATCGCAGAGGCGGAGAAGGTGGCCGACCTGCTCAACGACCTGATCGGGAGGCTGCTCCGGGACCGGAGGCCGGCGGACTCCCCCTCTTCCCGGGTGAGTTGAGCGTGTCCGGCGAAACGGTCCGGTGCCACCCATCGGTCATCGTGGAGAAGTCGCTCCCCATTCTGGCGGTTCTGGCCGCCCTCGTCGTGCAGTTCGAGAAGAGCGGAGTTCTGCCCGCGCTCGCGGTCCTTGCCATCGGGCTGCTCCTCTTTAACTACCGGCAGTGGAGCCGGACAACCATCCGGTTTAACGAGACGGACGTGGTGGTAGAGCGGGACACTCTCTTCAAATTGAAGAAGACCCTCCCCTACGCGAAGATCGCGTCGGTCAACGTGAACCGCGGGATCGCCAACAGGCTCTTTGGGACCTCGCGGCTGCAGATCAACATCAACTCGGGCAGCAGCGCCATGGTCCCGGAAGCGGTCCTGACGTTTAAGCAGGATATGGCGGAGGAGATCCGGGCCGCGATTGCGGAGCGCCTCTCTGAGAGCGAGGCAGCTCAGGAAGAGGACGCCGCAGCGGAGCCGCTTGCGACGTTCTCCCCGGCGGACGTGGTCGTGCACGGCCTCTTCAGCGTCTCGACCTACCAGACTCTCTTCGGCTCGGTCTTCCTGGTCTACTCCCTGCTGCAGCTCTACAGTTCGGCGGGGTTGGCAGCGGACGGCAGGGCGCTTGCCTCGCTGGTGTTCTTCTTTATCGTCCAGCTCGGACCGTCGGTCTCGCTGATCTTCCGGTACTACAACTACAAAGTCTACCGCCGCGGCAAGACGATCTTCCTCCAGCACGGCCTGATCCGGACCTACAAAACGTCCTTTGACGTCTCCCGGGTCAACGCCGTCCGCGTCAAAAGCACGCTTGCGGCCCGGCTCCTGCACCGGTCCTGGATCGAGGTGGAGGTGGTGGGGCTGTCGTCCGGGGGCGGGGAGAGCCTTCGCCCCGTCCTCTGCCTCTTAAAAGACGATGCGACACAGCAGCGGCTCCTCCGGGAACTGGTGCCGGAGTTCGTCTACGACCGGAGCCCGGAACGGCAGCCCGCGGGCGCGAGGAGGATGCTCCTGATCCGGGCCGCGACGTTCTCTCTCGCGCTCGCTCTGGCGATGGCCTACCCGTCGCTCCGGGTTTACCACGAGGCCGCGGATCTCGCCGGGACCGCCGGAGCGGTCCTCCCCTGGGTGCTGCCGCTCGCCACGCTCCTCGGGGCCCTCGCGATATTCTACGCGACGCACGTCTCCTGCCGGATCACGGAGTTCGACACCGGCAAGGACCTCTTCGCCTTCGTGAACGGCGCTGTGGACCGCGAGACCGTGGTGATGAACTACGACAAGGTGCAGATGGTCCGGATAACGAGAGGCCCGGTCGCCGGGCTCTTCGGGGTTGCCCGGGCGGAGGTAGACCTCCTCTCCTCGACCGGCGGTGCGAGCATCTCGTCGGGGTATTTTTCGGAGAGCCGGCTCGGCGCCATCGGGGAGACCGTGATGGAGCGGATCGCGAGCGGGGAGTATGATTGGCGGAAGAATAGTGTCTGAGCGGGGCGGGCGGGGGACGGCCGCGGCTGTGAGAGATGTCGAATCCGGGAACGGGAATTAGCTCGATCGGTATGAGAAAAAGGGTGGCAGGGATGGCTCACCGGTAGACCGGGCCGGGTAGAAGTATGATCGCCTGCCTATAGATCTCTTCCTGTCTTCTGAAGTATTTCCTGCATCTCCGGGGTCAATTGGAGAACAAGTTCTGCATTATATGCACCGCCTGGCTTCATCTCTACGGGAGATTGGAATATCTGTTGGGCTGCGATAGCATACGACCGCGATTGGGCAGCGGGTGATCCGTCTCTGACCGCCGGATCAACATTGGCTGTAAAGATTGAGACAGTATTGTCGCTGTTATAGGCGAACTCGAATATCCGGAATTGCTGAGGGAACTCCCGCAGTGATGCGGTTTCAACCTGCCAGAAACCGAGTTCAGGACGGTCAACATCCGGAGATTTGATAGGTATCACGGTATTTTGATGGCGATGCCCCGAGATCCATACCATCAGATTTGGATAGGTCTGAAGTTTGGCTATCAGATCAACATCAGATACCGCAGCGTACTGACTCCATTTCATGAGCGAGCTGAGACCAGCTTCATCCTCTTTGATGACTATCGGGATGTGTGCTGCGATGATCATGAGCTTTCCTTCAGCCTGACCATTCTCGAGTTCTTGTACCAGCCAGTCGTACCGCTCCTGATCGATAGAGCCAAATCCGGAGCTGCCTTCACCGGGATCATCGTCCCTCTGGGTGTTATCAAGCACAATGACTTTTATCGGGATATCTGATCTCGGTTCGAATGAATAGCAGGCGAATCCCGTTGTTCTATCGGACTGGCTGAATCCATGCCCTTTTGGGCTTGAAGAGGAGTCTAAAAACTCACCGATCCACTCAGTTCTTGAGAGGAAACTGCGATTTTGATCGGCCGGGACTGTTGGGGGACCATCAGGGAAGTCAGTGACAGGACCTGCACCGATAACGTCACCATATGGTGTCCGACCATCGATTGCTCCCATATAGAAACCACGGCTTTTCAGGCGGAGAGGGTCGGTGAAAATATTACCTAATTCGAGAACTTCAGTGCCGGTCAAGGCACTTTTGACGTGATCATCCGGAGGGAACATGCCCATCCAGAAGTGATCGTGATTGCCGAGAACCTGATACCATCTGATCGATTCATCAAGCCCCGCTGCAAGGTATTCGTCCTGGTAATCATTGAGAGGGCCGGGGATTGGATCGTCCTTGTCACCGGAGTCGGGGTTGACTATCCTGCCGTCAAGCACATCGATATACCATCGCAGTTCGTTGTACTGGCCGCTGTTAATTGCATCACCAAGGAATATGCCGAAGTCAAATGGATTCTCTTTGTGAAGGGCGTTTGCCGTCTGGACTGCTGCGTCGAAAACATGGGTGGTATACAGCATAGATGGAGAGTATCCTGAAATTACACCCCATTTATAGC
>JALNXI010000345.1 GCA_023230425.1 Methanoculleus sp.
CCCGGCATTTCAATATGACTCTTGCGAAGGGCTCGTGTACAGTCCTCTCTGACGTCCGGGGCGCCAGGATCTTGATCGACGGCAATGAGACGTTATGCTATGCAAACTGGACGTTCGACGATATCGAGGTGGGGAACCATACGATCTCTCTTGACAAGGACGGATATGATCCCGTTTCGCGGCAGGTGGTTGTCGACGATACGAATGCAACGGTTGTTTTCTTCGCGATGTCCGGATCCGGGAGCGGGGAGATTGATGCCGTCGATGAACCTGCCAGCGCTAATGGCCAGTTATCTGCCGGCGGTAACAGCCAGCCATCTGCCAGCGGTAATGGCCAGTTATCTGTCGAAAGCGCCGGATCAGGCCCGGATGGTAAAACACAGGCTCAAAACGCGGGATTTCTGGAATTCCTCATCTCCCTGATTACCGGCTTCCTGGGTGCAGACACTTCCGCCCCGCAGCCGGTGAAAGAAGCGCCGGGATATGAAAACGGCTCCCCGGGTGATTCTGCTCCCGTTCCTGAAGCGGCTGCCGATGTTCCCGACGTAAGTGCCGAAAGCAATGGTGAGGGCGCACCGGAGCCGGATACACTCCAGGCAGCCCGGATTGGCAGTGTTTATGTGACCTCCAATCCGTCAGGCTCGAGTATCTCCGTTGACGGCAGAGATACGGGCTATACTACACCGCGCCTGATATACGGTTTGAACGCGGGCACCCATACCGTCACGGTAAGGCGAGAAAAGGTGGGTTCGGCATCGCAAACCGTCCTGGTGCCTGCAGGAGGCAGTACCGTCGTCGATCTCAGTCTGGTAGAGATCGACGGCCCTAAGGCGTCCGTGTCTGTCACTTCAAAAGCGTTCAGGGGCGGGAATTTCAGTCTGAACGGCGAGCCCCCCTCTATCGGCCTGCCCTCGCAGGTGACGGTCGAGTTATCCGGCGGATATCTCACCTACACCGACGGGGACCACTACTATTCCAGAACGCTCCCCGCGCTCAACGGAGGAGAGTCCATCGTCCTTGAAAAGGCCGATGCATTCGGAACGATCAACGTCACAAGCGTACCGGGTGATGCGGATATCTCCATCGACGGCGTCAGGACCGGCTGCAAAACGCCCTGCATACTTGACAATGTCGGTTACGGCTATCATAAACTCACGGTTACGAAGCCCGGCTGCCTGCCTGTGAAGAGGGAGGTCCACCTCGTCGATGACGGGCGTGAAATCAACATGGCTCAACACTTCGTTCTCGAGGAGATCGCTACAGGAAGACTGGCGGTTACCAGTAACCCTTCCGGCTGCATGATTTATTTGAGGGATGTCTATACGGGCCAGGCGACGCCCTACACTTTCGAGGATATCCCGATAGGAACCTACGACGTCGGAGTTATGTTTAACAGGACTCTTTCCGAGAATAGGGATGTGACTGTGCTTGCCGGGGATGTATACGGCGATACAACTGTCGATTTCCAGCTGGAAGGAAGGTCTTGAGAAACGATCCCTGCGTGATTGCCACCCCTCATTTTTACGGGCGGACCTGAACCCGGCTGAAGGGGGGCCGGGGCACGCGGGAGCCGCGGGCTGCACCGGCAGTGAGTGTCCAGGGACCACCGCTGCCGGGATGAGCGGCACACCTCGTAGAGGAACAGGGGGTCGACCGGTCTCCATCGGTCACCGCGCAGGACCTTCCGGCACCTGCAGGCGGACGTGCCGGTCGGCATGGAGCGCAATCAGGAGCCGGTCAGGACTTCCTGCCGGCCGGCGACGATCCCCTTCACCCGTCCCCGGGACCCCGGAGTTCACGGGCATACCGTTGCGCCTGACCGGTGAGTGCCGCAATATCTTCGCCCATCTGCGTCAAAGAGCCGCCTCGTCGCCGGGCTCCTCTCCTTCCCGGCGGCCGCGCCGGTTGTGCCCCCCGCACCCGTGCCCGTGGTCCTCAGTCTCATCGGAGAGGTTGCGTTCGATGAACGTACCGTCCGTATTACGGACCTCGATGCCGTCAATCACGACCGTCTTTCTGGAGCCGGCCGGCCCCCGTATGGACACCGCATCGCCGGGACGGATCGTGACGTCTTTTAATTTCTCCCGTTTGCCGTGCATCTGGAGGTCTTCAATCCAGACGTGCGTCCCGAAAGACTTCTTCAACACCATCTGGATGACGCCCGAGTGGACCATCTGGCGCATGCAGGCGGCGGGCAGGAACCGCTGCCGGTAACCGACAACCGGTTCGTGCTTGACGGTGACGGCGACTCCCTCAAACCCGATCTCGTGATACGCACGGATCTCGTGGACGTTTTCGCTATTCCGGGCCGCAACCGGACCGACCGTGTGGCAGGTAAGGATACCCGTCACCGGGTCCGCCGAGATGACGCGGAGGACATGCTGGATGGGGCAGCTCGGTTCGATCGGGCGCCCCATGACAATCTCGCCGGGGCCTATGCCCCATCGGTCGATGATATCGGGCCGGAGCGGCTGGATGTGCCGCCGCGCGGACGGCTCTCCCGGGAACGGTTCCACCGCGAAGTCGTAATCGAATCCACGGATATCCCGCCCCGCATACCGTTCGGGAACGGGCGCACAGCCCGTGTAGTACGGGCAGTCCCTGAGGTCTTTCTTCCCGAGCCTCGCGTAACCGATGAACTCGTTGCAATCCTTCACTCCGCATGCCCCGCAGTTCCGGCCGGGAGGGATCCAGACCATTAATTCATTCCCCCCGGTACAGATCGTCGGCGTTGTCGAGCGTCTTCAGGATCCCGAAATGGTTCTGCCACCCGATCTCCTTTTTACCAGCACAGACCGTGCATACCCCGAGCGGGGGAACCCCGCGGAGGATAATCTCGTCCGGGGACACGATCTCCGGAGCATCGCGGATGGCGTGCATCAGAT
>JALNXI010000017.1 GCA_023230425.1 Methanoculleus sp.
CTTCACGATACCGTAAGCCTCCTCAAGGGTCGCGGTCTTCGGGACGACCAGGTGGAGGTCCACGAACCGGTTCGGCCCCGACCGGCGGGTCCGGAGCCGGTGGAAACCGATGACGGCCGAGCAGTGCTCGTTGATAATCTCCCGGATCCGGGCCTCCTCCTCAGGGGGGAGGCTCCGGTCGACGAGGTCCTCGAACGAACGCCGGATAAGATCGAATGCCGCCTTCAGGATGATGACGGCGACCCCGAGCGCGACGAAAGAGTCGAGGATCGTAAGTCCGGTGAGCCGGATCAGGACGAGACCGCCCACGACCCCTGCGGAGGTGTAGACGTCCGTCCGGAGGTGCCAGGCGTCGCTCTCAAGCGCAATCGACTCGGTCTTCTTCGCCACCGCCATGAGACGGGAAGAGACGTAGAGGTTTATCCCGGCCGAAAGCAGCATGACGGCGATACCGAACCCCAGCGCCTCGACGTTCAGCGTCTCCTCTCCGCCGAGGAGGTTTCTCACCGCCTCGTTGATGATCAGGACGGCGGCCACGAGGATAAGGACCGCTTCGAGGAGGCCGGATATGCTCTCGTACTTCCCGTGCCCGAAGGTGTGGCACTCGTCGGGGGGCTGGGCCGAGCGCCGGACCGAGAAGTAGGCAATGATCGCGGCTATCAGGTCAATAGCGGAGTGGATCGCCTCGGATATGATACCGACCGAGCCGATGGCGACGCCGACGGTCAGTTTTGTTACGACGAGAAACGTGTTCGATGCGACCGAGAGGCGTGCGGTCTTCTCTTTCAGCACGCCATCCAGACCCGGAGCATCCTCCTTTCCCGCTCCCGGAGCGATCTCTCCCATGATTGATAAGTGTTCGACCTCCACCGGGATAGGGTTTTTCGTCCCGGGAGGGAGGGGCTCTCAATCGACCGTGAGGATGATGAGCGAGTCGGTCCCCTCGCGCCCGGGGGATACCCCCTCGGTGAGCACCACGCGCTCCCCGGGCTGGATAAGCCCTGAGTCCCGGATCGAATCGAGGATCGCCCCATGCCAGTATTCCTTCTCGCTCCGGATCAGGAACGGGCAGACCCCGTAGGAGAACGCCAGGAATTTGAGGGTGCTCGGGTTCCGGGTGAACGCAAGGATCCAGGCCTCGGGCTTGAACCGGGAGATGCTCCGGGGCGTGCTCCCGGAGCGGGTGGGCGTCAGCACGAACCGGATGCCGAGCGCATCCAGCGCCTCGATGACGTTTAAGGAGACGACGTCATTGACAGTGATCTTCTCCCGGCCCTTCCCCTGCCGAAAGTAGTCGAGCGGGGCGCACCCGGCCCCGACGGTTGTGCGCTTCTCCTCGGTCGAGCGGGCGATCTTCGCCATCATCGCAACCGTCTCGACCGGGTACTTCCCGATGGTCGTCTCCTCGGAGAGCATGACGGCATCCGTCCCGTCGAGGATGGCGTTGGCGACGTCGGTCACCTCCGCCCGGGTAGGGCGGATGTTGTCGGTCATTGACATCAGCATCTGGGTAGCGGTGATCACCGGCCTGCCGAGTATGTTGGCTTTCTGGATGATCCGCTTCTGCACCGCCGGAACCTCCTCGATGGGGGTCTGGACCCCGAGATCGCCCCGGGCGATCATGACCCCGTCAGTCTCCCGGAGGATCTCGTCGAGGTTTGCGAGCGCCTCCTGCCGCTCGATCTTGGCTATCACACGGATGGACTTCCCGGATCTGGCCGCATACTCCCGGGCCTTCCGGATATCCTCCACCCGCTCGATGAACGATATGCCGAATGTGTCAAGTCCTTCGGCGAGCCCGAAATCGATGCACTCGAGGTCGCGGTCGGTCACGGCGCTGAGCGCAACGATCCCCCCGCCGCCGACAAGGCTCATCCCCTTGCGCGAGAGGAGGGGGCCGCCGATGACCACCGTCGCCCGGACATCGCTCTCGGTGACCTCGTCGACCCGGAGTTGGAGGAACCCGTCGTTGAGGAAGACGGTGCTCCCCTCTGAGACCAGCTGCGGAAACTGATCGAACTCGACGGGGATCCGTGAAGAGTCCCCCGGCGCCGGGGAAGTCGTGAGGGTGACGACCTCGCCCTTGTGGAGTTCCATAGGCTCGTTCGCGAGGTCGCCGATCCGGATCTTCGGCCCCGGGAGGTCGATCAGGATCGTGACAGGGATCCCGGTATCCTCCGCTGCTGCCCGAATGTTTTTGATGTTCTCCCGGTGCTCGTCGAACGTACCGTGGGAGAGGTTGAGTCGGGCGACGTTCATGCCGGCGCGGACCATCCGGGCGAGCACCTCCCGGGATCGGGATGCGGGCCCGATGGTACAGACAATCTTGGTCTTCTGGTCAGGCAGGCTCATCCGCTTCCGTTTTGCCTGCTCGGATATCCGCTGCAGCACCTCTTCGAGCATCATAAAGTATCTTCAGGTTCCGACATCGGATTAACCTTCGCCCGACAGGGTCGGCAGGCCACGGGAAAAAAGGGTATGCAGGGGTTACGCGCCTGGCCGGGAGCGGTGCGGCCCCATCACTCCAGGACGGATTCCCGGCCGGGCCCGGTGCTCCCCGGCTCCCGCACCGGGGTCACAGCGAGCGCCCGCCCGCTCTCGGCGCTGTACTCCCCGATACGTCGATGGACGTGCTCGACCATACCTCCGGTGGTGATGATGAGCGAGTTCTCCCCGATGAGGGCTTTTAAGATGCACTTATCGATGACCCCGTAGGTGTAGTCGAGGAGGATCCGCTCCCGGTTGGCGAACTCCTTGGCGCGGGTGCCCATCGCCCCGACATGGTCGATCGTGCCCTGCTCCACGAGCGCCCGCAACTCATCGCCGCCGGTCCGGTCGGCGTTGCAGAGATAGATCGTCCCGGGGTCGTCCCGGGCCGGGGCGTGGCCGTGCATCGCCCGCTCGATCCGGTCGGTGAACTCGAGCACGCTCTTCGGGGGAACGTCACGGTCGATGACGCCCCGGAGGCCGAGCTCGTTGTAGAGGTCGAGGAGGGCCGGCGGCTTTAGGCGGGCGGCCGCGAGGAGGCTGTGGTCCGAGAAGACCTCCTCCGGCGGCCCCCGGGCGAGGACCCTTCCGCGCTCCATGAGGATGACCGAGTCAGCCCAGCGGTACGCAAGTTCGACGTCGTGGGTGGATATGAGCACTGTCCGGCCGCCGGAGGCGAGTTCGTCGAGGAGTTCCATCACCTCTTCAGAGCTTGCGGGGTCGAGGGTGTTGGTCGGTTCGTCGAAGACAAGGACTGCCGGCTCCATAGCGAGGATGCCGGCGATGGCGACCCGCTTCTTCTCACCGCCGGAGAGGTGGTGGGGCGGCCTCTTCTCGTAGCCCCGGAGCCCGACGTAGCCGAGGGCGTCCCGGACCGCTCGCCGGACGACGTCGGGAGGGAGGCCGAGGTTCACCGGTCCGAAGGCCACGTCCTGCTCAACGGTCGGGGCGATGATCTGGACGTCAGGGTTCTGGAAGACGAACCCGACACGGCGGCGGAGGTCCCGGAGACTCCGGTTGTCGTAGGCGAGCGGCCGGCCGGAGAAACGAACCTCGCCCGACGCCGGCCGGAGCATGCCGTTGAGCATCAAAAGAAGCGTCGACTTCCCGGCGCCGTTCGGGCCAACGAGGGCGGTCTTTGACCCGGCAGCGATCCGGACGCTCACCCCGGCAAGGGCGGTCGGGCCGTTTGGGTAGGTGTAGGTGACGTTGTCGATTTCAAGCAGTGGTGTCATACGAGTACAAGACCTCCGGTGCAGAGCGAGATGCCGAAGACGGCCCCGATGTAGAGCAGGGCCGCCGCGAGCGCGAGGAAGGAGACCGGCCGGGCATCGCCCGGGATGCCGAGTCTGCCGTCGTAACAGCGTGCGTCCATCGCGAGGACCAGGGCTTCGCCGCTCTCCCAGGTCCGGAGGAAGAGCGCTCCCGAAAGCATCCCGAACGACTGCACCGACTCCCGAAACCGGCCGTAACCGAGGCGCATCACCTGCGAGCGGTAGATCTGACCGGCCTCCTCGATGAGGATGAAGATGAACCGGTAGGTGAGCATGGCGAGATCGATGAAGACGGTGGGCACCCGCAGCCTCCGGAGGATGTCGAAGACCTCGGTCATCGGCGTCGTGAGCGCGATGAAGTAGAGCGAGCACATGCCCCCGAAGACCCGGGCGAGGAGGAGGACGGCGAGGTTCGCGCCGCCGGTCGTGATGGTGAGGGGGAGGCCGGGAACCTCGATGAGCACCGCTCCGTCGGCGGTGATGAAGAGGACCACGGCGATGCTCATCACAGCAAATGAGACCGGGATGAGGAGGATCCGGGCGTAGAACCGTGCGGGGATCTTCGCGAGAGCGAGGATGACAGCGCTCATCGAGGCCGCGACCAGGAGGGGGGCGACGGGGCCGGGCGACGAGACGCAGAGGAGGATGCTCGAAAGTCCGATGAGGAGTTTGAGGCTCGTGCTCGTTTGCCGGAGGCCGTTTTCCTGGGCAAAGTCTTCGAGCACCTCGTACATCTTCTCGTCCTCTTACCAGGTTCGCGGGAGTACCAAAAAAATCAGGCGGTTTTCCTGCTCGCCCGCCAGTAGCCGAAGACGTAACCTATGATCACGGCGCCGATGGCGGCCTGCAGGGCGAAGAGGAGCGATTCAACCTCACCGCTCGGGGGTGCCCAGAAGGGCTCGATCCAGGGTTCGTAGCCGGAAGCCTCGATGAGGTCGGCAGCCGCGCCGTCCGCCCCGCCCCAGGCCTCCTCCCCTTCGCCGAGGCTGGCCCGGATCGCGGCGTCCTGGAACAGGAAGACGGCGGCAAAGACGATGATGAGCGCGGCGACCGCAATCTCCATGCCGTGCTTCATGCGGCGGCCTCCTGGAGTTTTTTGATGGTGCTCTCGGAGAGGAGGTTTAAGCGGGTGAGGATCTCGGGTTTGAGCTGGACGATGTACTTGAAGACCAGCATGATGACCGCGCCCTCGATGATGGCGAGCGGGACCTGGGTGACGGCGAAGATCGCGGCGAAGGCCGAGAACGCCCCGAGGAACCCGGCGGTTCCCGGGAATGCGAGCGCGAGCTGGACCGAGGTGACGACGTAGGTGGCAAGATCGGCAAGGGCTGCGGCGACAAAGACCGTCGCGTAGGTGTTCGCGCCCGCCCGGGTCCCGACCTTATAGATGAGGTAGGCGACGGCGGGCCCCGCGATCCCCATCGAGAAGACGTTCGCCCCGAGGGTGGTGATCCCGCCGTGCGCGAGGAAGACCGCCTGGAAGACGAGGACGATCAGCCCGAGAACGGCGGCGATGCAGGGGCCGAAGAGGACAGCACCGAGTCCGGTCCCCGTGGGGTGGGAGCAGCTCCCGTTGAACGAAGGGAGTTTGAGCGAGGAGAGGACGAAGACGAAGGCGCCTGCGACGGCAAGGAGCGGCAGGGCTTCCCGTTTCTCCTGTACGAGTTTGTTGATCTGGTACAATCCGATGATAATGAAGGGCAGGGAGACGAGAAACCAGACCTGCCACCAGGGGCTTGGTAAGAATCCTTCCATGATGTGCATGATTTTCCACCAGTATACCGCCGTGCCGGCGCTCCATCCAAACTAACTTGTCTTAATGCAAATTAATTTGATGTATCGAGGTTATCTCAGGTCATATTTATCTTCTGCGGTATTCAACACTATTGGAACGATATGTGCCCGATTCCACGAATTGTCGTCGCCGGAACCCACAGCGGCTGCGGTAAGACAACGCTTGCAAGCGGCCTGATGGCGGCGCTCGCCGCCCGGGGGCTTGCCGTCCAGCCGTTCAAGGTGGGCCCGGACTTCATCGATCCCGGCCACCACTCGGCCATCTGCGGCCGGATATCGCGCAACCTCGACCCGTTCATGATGGGGGAGGCGGGGGTGCGGGAGACGTTTGTCCGGGCCTCTGCCGGCGCCGACGTCGCCGTCGTCGAGGGCGTGATGGGGCTTTACGACGGCCTCGACGGGACCGATACCGCGAGCACGGCGCACGTCGCGAAGATCCTCGACGCCCCGGTGCTCCTCGCGGTAGACGCGAAGGGCGCTTCAAGGAGCGTCCACGCAGTGGTCCTGGGCTACGCAGGGTTCGACCCGGGGGTCCGGGTTGCCGGGGTCGTCTTCAACCGGGTCGGGAGCCCCCGTCACCGGGCGCTGATCGAGGCCACGCAGAGCCTCCCGGTCTACGGGTGGGTCCCCCGGCGGGACGATCTTGCGGTCGCGAGCCGGCACCTCGGGCTCGCGATGGCGGCCGAGACGGGGGCGATGGCGGGGTTCGGCGCGGTGGTGGAGGCGTCCTGCGATCTTGACAGGATTATAGACCTCGCCCGGGCGGTCCCGCCTCTCCCGGAGCCGCCGGAGGTTTCGGGGCGGCCGGAGGAGGGGATCCGGGTCGGCGTCGCCCATGATGCGGCATTCTGCTTCTACTACCAGGACAACCTTGAGGGGCTCGCGCGAGCCGGGGCGGACCTGGTCTCTTTTTCGCCGGCACAGGACCGGCTCCCGGATGTGGACGCCCTCTACCTCGGGGGAGGCTACCCAGAACTCCACGCAGAGGCGCTCGCAGCCTCTCGCTGCCGGGAGGATATTCGTCGGGCGGTCGACGACGGCATGCCGATCTACGCGGAGTGCGGCGGGCTCGTCTACCTCACAGAACGACTGGTGACCGGCGACAGCGACCACCCGATGGTCGGTGTCCTCCCGGCGGTGGCGGAGATGACGGGCCGCATCCAGGGCCTCGGCTACGTGGAGGCCCGGGTGGTCGGCGGGGCGCCGGTCCTTGCGCCGGGTTCCGCCTTCCGGGGCCACGAATTCCACTACTCACGCCTCGAGTGTGCTCCCGACGCAAGGTTTGCCCTGGAACTCCTCCGGGGCCGGGGGATCGACGGCGGCCGTGACGGACTTGTCGTGCAGAACACTGTAGGCCAGTATACCCACGCCTACTTCCCGGTCGGGTTTGCCGAAACACTGGTGCGGGCCGCCGGGGCATACCGGCGGGCGTAGGGGAAGTCCCCCGCACCCCGCCGGTACGGGTGAAAAATGAGGGTTAAGCGGTTGTGTTGCTGGTGACGATGACGGTCCCGGTAAACCCGGACTCCTGTGACTGGTAGGTGTAGTTGTCTTCTGTGGAGAAGGTGTAGTTATACGAGTCGCCCGGCTGGAGCATCCCCGAGTTGAAGAACCCGGCTGCCCCGGTTGCCGAGACGGTCTCGTTCGTGGCGGCGTCGTTGGTCCAGGTCACCATGGTGCCCGGGGAGACGGTGAGCGTCTGCGGTACAAACCCGTTATCGGTGATGGAGACGGTCTCTCCACCGGCTGCCGGCGGTACGGGCGGAGTCTCCGTCACGTTCGTGGCGGAGGTCGTTGTGGTCCCGGTTGCTACGGTGGTCCCTGTCCCCATGGGCGTCGCCGTCGTCGCCATCGGGGTCTCGGTTGACATGGTCGTCGTTGTCGCCGCAGGAGTCTCGGTTGCTACGGTGGTCTCGGTCGTTACGGGCGTTGTTGTCGCCACCGGGGTCTCGGTGACTCCCGGTGTTGTTGTGCCAGGGGTCACCGTCTGGTTACCCGCCGGCTGTACACACCCTGCGATCATGATGCTCGCGATCACCATGAGGGCAAGGATACCAAATATGCTCTTCATGGAGTGGACGATGCTTCTTAGCGTAAATAAACTTTACCCCACACCTGAAAACTAAAATACGGGGTGTAAACCCATCGTCGGATGGTTACGACAGACGATTCCGGCATCCAAAGATGACCATTGGCTCTGCAGCGGATAGCGAGGCGTACACGCAGCCATCATCGGGATAGTGGTTAATACGCCTCGATAAGTCCGGCAAAGAGGGCGCCGCACTAGTTGGACGATAGACCGGTATGGTGGGCACCCCGGCAGGGTCGCCGTGAAGCGTCTCCCCGCTCCAAGGAGCGCTACGGGGCTGCGAACATCCTCCCCTGGGACTGTATGGGTCCCCGCGGAAAATCCGGATGGACGCTCCCACGAAATACTGCCTGCTGTCTGCAAGCCAAAAAAAGGGTGGCTGGATTACTTCAGCATAATGAAGAGGGGTCCGACCACTATGACGATGGCGAGTACAGCGAAGAACATCGCCACGGGCACCCCATCAGCAGGCCGCTCACTGGCCGGCGTCGGGCCGTGGCTGTCGTTGCCGGCTCGGTGAAGAGCGCGTAGGTCCTGAAGTGCGTTACCCGGGCACTGCGCCACGCATCCGCGCCTCAATCTTCCCGCGGTCGCTCCGGCACGGCATCCACTTCCCGGAGCAGGAAGGAGAACGCCGCTCCTTCCCCGGGGCGGCCCGGCACCCGAGCCCCGACCCAGATCCTCCCACCGTAGCGGTCGATGAGTATCCGGACCAGGTAGAGCCCGAGCCCCTCGCCCACGCCTCGCTGCTTCCGCTCGTAGCGGTGGAAGATCTCCTCTTTTCGGTCGTCCGGGATGCCCCGGCCGGTATCCGCAACCGTCACCCGGAGAAACCCGCTCTCCTCCGCCTTAACCCGGATGGATACCTCGACGCCGGGACCCCCGTGCTTTACGGCGTTGCCGATCAGGTTCGTGAAGACCTCGCAGAGGAGGTTGTCCGCAAGGACCTGCCGGGGAGCGCCCTCGTAGCGGATGGGGGTATCCGGGAAGTGGGCGATCTCCGCCCGGATGACTGCGTCGAGGTCGGTCGCCCGAAGCCCAGGTGGCCCTGTGTGAATCCGCCGGATCTTCGAGACGGTCCCGAGGATCTCGATGCTCTTTACTATGCTCCGCTTCAGGTTCGCCACGTACCCGGCAGCCTCTCCCTCCACGGAATCGACGAGTAATTCGGCATAAAGATTCGAGACGTTCTCGGTGTTCCCGATGTCGTGGGTCAGGATGTCGAGGTAGAGGTTCGCCTCCCGGTGCGCAGATTCAAGGTCCCGGTGAATCCGGGCGAGTTCGCCGGCGTGGCGCATAATAGCTTCCTCCGTCCGCCGACGCTCGGTGACATCACGGACGATGCCACCCCGGAAGAGCGGCTGGCCAATCGAGTCGGGGATCACCGTGAAGTGGTCTTCGAGCCAGCGGTACTGGCCGTCTTTCGCCCGGAACCGGTAGACGAGGAGCCCCCTGCCCGAGGCGGCAGCGGTGTTAAGCTCTGCTTCAACCGGCAGGCGGTCGTCGGGATGAATGCGATCCACGACCTCTTCAAGGTTCATGGCAGCCATCTCCTCCGGTGTAAAGCCGAGGATCTGCTCGATGACCGGGCTCATGTAATCGTAGCGGTCCGCCTGCAGGTTGCGCCGATAAGCCGCATCGAGGGAGTTTTCCAGGACCGCCCGAAACCGCTCCTCACTCTCCCGGAGAGCCTCCTCAGCCCGCTTGCGCCTCGTGATGTCGGTGAAGAATGCGGTGACATATCCCTGTTGCGACGAGAACGCAGTGACTTCGTACCATCTCGAGAGAGAAGGCAGCGGATATTGAAACGTCGCCGGTTCGCCTGTCAATGCCACGTTCCCGTAGCTCGCAATAAGATCGCCGATCTCATCCGGGACGAAGATCTCAGTCGCCCGCCGGTTCAGAATGTTCTCCCGAACAAGCCCGGTAAATTCTTCAAACGTCCTGTTAACCTCTAAATAAAGAACATCGACGGGTCTCCCGCTGCCATCGGTGATGATCTCGCAGAAAGCGTACGCAACGAGGGGGTTATCAAGAGCCTGCCGGTACCACTCCATGTTCTCCTGGAGAGCATCCTCAGCCCGTTTACGCTCAGAGTCGTCGTAGATGTAGCCCTGGGTCTCGAGGAGTTCGCCGTCCGGACCGAAACGTCCGACCACGTTCTCTACGACGTGGATACGGGTGCCGTCCCGGCGCTTCCGCGTCCGACCCTCGTTCTCTACCTTCCTCTCCCTCCGGATGCGCGCAAGAAGCCAGTCCCGGTCCCCGGGGTCTTCGTAGAGGTCCCCGATATTGGTGTCCAGCGCTTCTTCTACAGAGGCAAACCCGAATATCCTGACAAACGCCGGGTTGCAAGCGAGTATCCGGCCATCCAGGGCGGTGACAAAATCTCCAGTGAGATCGTCTTCAAAGAGCCGCCGGTACCGTGCTTCGCTCCCTCGCAGGGCTTCTTTTACAGACTGCAACGCGGCGTTCTCGCGCCGGAGCATCTCGTTCTCGGCCTGGATCGCGGCCATGCACTCATGGGCCGGCCGCTCCCCCGCTGCAGTGTTAGGCGATTTCCTGATTGATTTATCTGAGCGTGCCGGCATCAGAACTCCAGGGACAACTTCACTGCTGATCCTAGCTGAATTTGCACGGGGAATATTAATGCTACCTCCCGGCAGGATCAGGGGGTTCTTCGTGTACCGGTGCAGGCCGGTATTCATCCTCTTCCCGGATCGCCGCCTCCCCCTGCACCCTCCATTGACTGCACTTCGGGTCCGGGCCACCGCCGCTGGTCCTCGATTCTCTGTCCCTCCGGGGGTTCCGACGCCTGTATCGGGCCAATCGTTCCCGGTTCATCTTCGCAGTTATGGTTGCGCGGTCGTCTCCCTCACACACCGCAAGGTGCCCGACGTAAACACCATTCAAGAGAGCTGCCAGTTAAAAGACTAGAGACCTGGCCCGGGTCGGGAGAGCAGGCACAGAGCATTCGCATTTACCATAAATACGACCGGGCGACCGGATCCGGATCCCCGATCGCGAGCCGGTCCAGGCTAATCCGGACATGGAGCCGGTTCACGCACCGCCTGTGAAGGCAAAAGCCAATCAGAAACTGATGGATATCTTATGGTCATACAGCCAAGAAGATGTACGTTACAACCCAAAATGTTTGTAATCGCACTGATATCCGCCACAGAGCGTTCGCGAAGCCCGCAGAGGAGAAACGTATGAAGTTCGAGGAGGTCAACGGCAACATCTTCTACAACGGCGATTGCATTCCCGGGGCAAGGGAGCATATCCCCGGCGACTCGGTCGACCTCATCGTCACCGATCCCCCCTACGGGATCAACGGCGACCAGTTGCACCGGCACTACAACCGGGACGAGGGGTTCGTCGTAGAGGGTTACGTCGAGGTTCCCGCATCCAGCTATGGAGAGTTCAGCCAGAGCTGGATACAGGAAGCCGAACGCATCCTCAGGCCGGGCGGATCGATCTACATCATCTCGGGATACACGAACCTCTACCACATACTCCATGCCCTGCGGCAGACGAACCTCCGCGAGGTCAATCATATCATATGGAGGTACAACTTCGGCGTCTACACCAGCCGGAAGTACGTCTCCTCCCACTACCACATCCTGTTCTATGAAAAGCCGGGCGGCAAGAGGACGTTCAACCTGGAGTCACGGTACGGGGTCAGGGAGAGGGCTCCGGATGACGGGTCGCTGAATTACCGGGACCGTGAAGATGTCTGGATTATCAACCGCAAATACAAACCCGGGCAGGTGAAGAACAAGAACGAACTGCCGGCAGAGTTGCTCATGAAGATGATCCAGTACAGCAGCAGCGAGGGCGACCTCATCTGCGATATGTTCCTTGGCGGGTTCTCGACTGCCAGGGTGGCCATCGGCCTCAACCGCCGGGTGACCGGGTTTGAGGTATCGGGGTCGGTCTTCGACCTTCAGGTCGAAGAGTTGAAGGATATCAGGCAGGGATACTTGCTGCCGTCGGTAAGGGTTCCCCGGATCGAGGACCTGAAGAACCGGGGCAAGCCCTGGACGGACAGCGACCGCGAGACCCTGGTCTGCCGGTTCACCCGACTCATCGAATCCGGCAAGACGAAGAAGAAGGCTATCGAGATACTGGAGGGAGAACTTGGCCGGGGCCGCTGGTCTATCGAGAAGATGCTGAATAAACAGGGTATTAAGGCCGGCGGCAGGCGGGGCGGGCCGGAGAACAAGGAGAACGCTGATAACTCCAAACCATCGTTGGCCCTTCGTTCCCGGGATGAATGAAGTTTATCCATGCAAACGGCTGCTATGCGGGGAGGACGCCGGGGTGGTGGCGGTGCCGGTGCGGGTGCTCGGCAGGGAGTGGACTGGAACACCTGGCAGAACACGGAGAGAGGCGGACTACCGGCGCACGGGACCGGGCCGGTGAAGGTCCGGGTGAGTAACTACACTGGAACACGGTCGTCGAGCATCGGCAACACTAAAACGGTTCAAAAAAAATGTTTTACGGATACCCCGGAGAATTCACGCCGGATGGAAGATACCGATGACAACACCCACCGCGCGACCGTTCCTCAAGTGGGCAGGCGGAAAGGCGCAGCTGCTCGATGTGTTCACCCGGAGAGTCCCTCAGGGACTCAACGAGGGAACCCTCCCGGTCTTTGTCGAACCGTTCATTGGCGGTGGGGCGGTCTATTTCAAATTTAACAGCATCTTCAGATTTAAGGAGTGCCACATATTCGATATCAACGAGGAACTGGTCCTCGCCTACAGCGTTGTGAAGAACGATGTTCGGGGTCTCATCGACTACCTTGGCGACGTCTCGGATGACTTTTTATCCCGGGATGATTCCGGGCGGAAGGATTACTATTACACCATGCGGGACGCATTCAACCGCGCGAAAGGGGCCATCGATTTCGGACAGTACGGTGAGGAGTGGATAGAGCGGGCAGGCCAGCTCATCTTCCTCAACAGAACGTGCTTCAATGGTCTTTACCGGGTAAACTCCCGGGACGAGTTTAACGTCCCGTTTGGCAGGTATAGGAACCCGAGGATCCTGCATGAAGGTGCGCTCCGGGCCGATTCCGTTGCGCTCCGGAATACGACCGTTCACCTCGGCGATTTCACGCTGGCTGAGCCCTACATCTCCGAAGACACTTTCGTCTACTTCGACCCGCCGTACCGGCCCCTGAATCAGACATCATCGTTCACGCAGTACTCGAAGGACAGGTTTACCGACGAGGAACAAGAGCGTCTCGCGGCATTTTATGCCCAATGCGATGCCCGGGGGGCCAGCCTGATGCTGAGTAACTCTGATCCGAAGAACATCGACCCGGACGACGGGTTCTTTGATGATCTCTACGCCGGATACAACATTGACCGAGTTCCGGCGAGGAGAATGATCAACTGCGACGGAACCAAACGAGGGAAGATTCACGAGATCATCGTCACGAACTACAGTCGGGAATGACCCCGGAGGACGATAGCGCCCGCCCATACGCTTTATTTAGGAGCGTGAACTCCCGGGTCAGGACCATCCCACAACTATAAGACCTCCCGAAGATATGCGGACCCATGGCGTTCCGGGAGATCGACGACGACCTCTGGGAGATCGTCCTGAGACACCTCCCGCCCCAAAAACCCCACATCGGCCGACCCCGTCGGGATCCCCGGCACCTCTTCAACGGGGTCCTGTACGTCCTCTCCACCGGGTGCGTCTGGAGCGATGTGCCAGCGAAGTACGGGACGAAATCGACGGTGCACCGCTACCACCTCGAGCTCTGCGAGCGGGGGGCATACCAGGCGATCTTCCTGGACCTCCTCCGGTCGGGCTACGAATTCCGGAAGGGGAAGGCGGGCCGGTGCGCTGTGGGGGATCCAGAGCCTTTTGTGTCTTAGGATGACCATTGGCCCCGGGTACTCCAGAAAGGCCTGGAGCCCGGCCCGCTCGGATACTCGTTTAGTCGGGAAGCGTCATTGCGATTATACTCTCACGGGTTCAGGAACTGCTTTGCCCAGCTGTTCTACCCCGCCCTCAACGGTCCAGACGACCGAGGCGTCGATGATTCATCAGGGAGTTCGGCTGGGCCGCCGTGGCGGTCTGTATTCTCTTCGCCCAGATCTGCTGGCACTTTCAGGGAATCTGCGGTGAGGGACCCGTGACGGGCCCAGACATCTTATGGACCGCTTTTCAGATACCCGAACCGAATATGCCGGGTGGCAATGGATTGTCCAGGAAAAATAGACATGTCATTTCAAGACGACCTGACGGCCCTAAAATTCCCCCGCCACCACCACAAACAGGTCCCCACGGGGGGCCGGGGGCTCTGCCCCCGTCCCGACGACGATCCGCTCCTCCGGGTAGCCGAGGTCCTCACAGACGGCGATCCGGGTCTCCGGCGGAAGGGCGGCCGCGAGCGCCCCGACCGAGAAGGCCGGGTCGGCTATGAGGAAGACAACCCGGCACGCGATGACCTCCTCCCGGGTGTCGGCGACCGCCCGGGCATGGTCCTTCCCGTGGGCCGAGACGACCGCCGCCCGCGCGAGCGGGACCTTCAGGCGGGCGAAGGCGACCTGGAGCGAGGATATCCCCGGGACCACCTCGCCCGGGAGGTAGCCAAGGCCGGCAAGCATCGGGTCCCCTGTCGAGAGGACGACCGTATGGGCCGGGAGGGACCGGAGGCTCCGGTAGTCCGTGATCTCGTGGACCTCACACCCCGGCGGGACGACGCCCCGCGCAAGCGTGATCGCCCGGGCCGAACCGTAGATGAGCGACGCGCCCGCGATGACCGCCACCGCCTCCTCCGTCAGCATACCCGGGCCGCAGCCCACCCCGACAACCTTCACGGCGACTCCCCGATGACCCGACCGTCACGGTCGACGATCACGACCCGGAGACGGGGGTAACGGAGACTGAAAGCTGAAATTTCCCGACGAGCAACCTCCTCCCAGAGCGGAGTCGCCGAGAGTTCTTCCACCGTCGCGCACCCGGTCCCCTCGAGGACATCAGGGTTCATGAACTTCAGGATCAGCCCCGGAAGCCCGCAGATCACTGCATCGCCATCGACCGCCCGGAGCGCCTCCCGAAGTTGGCTCCCCACGAGGACCGCCTCCCGCTCCGGAAAGAGGAGCCGGGAGTAGCGGAGCCCGAGCCGTCCGGTCGTCAACACGACCGCATCAGCCCGGGCGATACGGTCAAGCACCCCTTCCGCCATGTGGTCGTCCCAGGGCTCCACGAGTCCGGTCGTCCCGAGGACCGATATACCGCCCTGCACTCCCACCCTCGGGTTCAGCGTCTTCTGCGCCACCTCCGCCCCCCGGGGGATCGTGAGGATGACCGTCGTCCCGTGGAGGCCCGCCTCCTCCACCGCCTCGTCGATCGATCGCCGGATGCAGTTGAGCGCCGGAGCGCTGATCGCCGGCGTCCCCTGCCGGTGGCGGGGGGTATCGCGACCGAAACTCCCGATGCCCTCGCCGGGGACGAACTGGACCCCCCCCGAGAGGGAAGGAACC
>JALNXI010000283.1 GCA_023230425.1 Methanoculleus sp.
CGCCGCGGCCTCCCCGGGGCGTGTGGCCCCAAGGTAGGCGAGCCCGTCCAGAGTGTTGTGGCCCGCCGGAGGGTAGTCGATCCCGAGAAGGCCCCGGCCGATATCGACGTCGAGGGCGAACGGGGCGGCGATGAGGGCGACGGCCGCGATGGCCGCAAGCCACTTTCCTGCCGCCGCCGGGAGGACCGGCCGCCGGGCTGAAAGCCACCCCCCGGCGAGGAGGAGGGAGCCGGTGCCGAGCAGGATCCAGGCATCGAAGTAGAACTTGAAGATGGTGTTGAACCGGCTGTAATCCCCGCCGAGCATCTCCATCAAATAGAAGACCTCGCAGAAGCCGAGCACCGCGAGGCCGGCGACGCAGAGGAGGTCTGAGAAGGCGTGCTTCCGCCGGAGGAGGAGGTAGGCGAGCGGCACCGCGACGATCCCGAGGGCGACGTAGCCGGTGGCGAGTGCCGGGACCGCGACGGCGAGGAGGACCGGGAACTGCCGTATATCCCGGGCGACGGCGGCGTAGACGATTGCCAGGAACCCGCCCCAGATCGCGAGGAACGCGAGCGGGTCGGTGGGGGGGAAGCCTGCGCCGATCCCGCCGATACCCGCGGGCTCAAGCTGCAGGTAGTAGGGGAGGTAGAGGAGGAAGGCGAGACCCGGGACCGCGATGGCGGCCATGAGAGTGGAGCGGTCCCGCTCGCGGAGAAAGAGCGCGAGAAGGAAGACGGCGACGACCGGCCCGTAGACAAGGGCATCCCAGGAACAGAGGAGCGGCATCGACCCGATGCTCACCGCGAGGAGGAGGGCAAGGCCCCGCCGGCCCCGGGTGTCGAGCCCGCTCCACCGGCACCACGCGAACCCGAGGAGGAAGACGAGGAGGAACTGGTTGAACGCGGCCATCTCGAAGGCGTGGACGTTCCCGAGGAAGAGGGAGAAGGCCGGAAACTCGAACCGGGCGCCGGCGATGATCCAGTTAGTATCCTGGAGCGCACCATAGAGGTCGGCACCGGCAGCGAGGAACCAGGTGATCGATGGGGGGACGAGAATGAGGACCGGGAGCGCCACCCAACGCCAGCGCTGGAGGAGCAGAGCTCCTGTGGCATAGAGCGTCACGAATGAGGCACCGTAGACGGTCCCCGGAATCAGGTTGAAGGCCACCTCCGAAGGGACGCCGGTGACGATCGCGAGGCAGCCCGTCAGCCAGTGGCCAAGGTAGTAGTAGACGGTGAGGTGGCCGCCCGCAAACCAGGGGTCGAGCGGCGGCACCACAGGCTCCCGGATCACGCTCGCGAGGAAGGCGTGGTTCATGTACTGCTCGCTGAAGTAGCCGATGGGCGGGTTCGTGAACCGGACCGCGAGCGCGAATAAAAACCCGACCAGGAAGACCATGTCCCAGGCGAGGAGACCCCGAATATCCCGGGCCCGGTACTCGCGCTGCCACAGGCCGTAGACGCCGAGGCCCAGAAAGACGAGGAGGGCGAGGCTAACCGGGATGCGGAGGAGGCCGCAGTACCAGGTGGCGAGGGCGAAGAGGAGGAGGGAGGCCGGGTAGGCCACCGGGTAGGCGTAGTCCCCGAATGCCGGGCGGAGACGGGGCCAGAGGGCCAGCTGGAGCCCCTTTAAGAGCCCGACCCAGAGGAGGACGTCGTATACCTGCAGCAGGAGGTCCACGCCCTACTATCGGGGTTGGAGTATATGCGCTTTGCGCCCGCTCTCCGCGGTCGGCCGGGAGGCATGGTTTATCACCGATTCCCATCATATCCCTTTGCCGAGAAGAGATGACCGGCGGGACGAATAGCAGAAAGCAGGGGGTCATCCGCCTCCGTGAGAAGGGAAGAGTCGCTGTCCGGGGAAAGGTCCTCGCAGGCGTAATGACCGCGCCGCAGATGGCGGCGGTAGCCCGGATCGCGGAGGAGTTCGGGAACGGTAGGGTAGGCCTGACCACCCGGCTCAACGTGGAGATCCCCGGCATCAATCGGCGGGACGCCGATGCAGTCGCGGAGAGGCTCCAGGAGGCCGGGATAATGCCCGGGAGCACCGGGGCCACCCTCCGGTCCGTCGTCGCGTGCAAGGGCACGGTCTGCAGGCACGGGTGCTGCGACACGCAGGGGCTTGCCCGGGCGATCGAGGAGCGATACGGTGGATGCGAACTCCCGAGGAAACTGAAGATCACCGTTACCGGATGCCCGAACAACTGCGCACGGGCCCAGCTCAACGATATCGGGATTGCGGGTCGGCGGTTCCCGGCGTTCGGTGCCGGGGACTGCAACGGCTGTGGTGCATGCGAGGTGGTCTGCCGGGAGGGAGCCGTCCGGATCGTCGACGGTGAGGCCCTCCACTCCGGGGAGGACTGCGTCGCCTGCGGCGATTGCATAACCGTCTGCCCCGCGGGAGCGATCGGTGTCGCAACGGAAGGATTACGCTTCTACATCGGCGGGAGGTCAGGCCGGGTCCTCAGGATCGGCGTTGAGGCCGAAGGACTTATCCCGGAAGGGGAGGGTCTCCTGATCGTCGGAAGGCTGCTCGAATACTTCAGGGAGAACGCACGGCCGGGCGAGCGGTTCGGCGAGATGATGGACCGGATGGGAACAGAGGGGGTCTTTGCGGCCGCCGGGATGAAGCCGCGGAACCGCCCCTGAAAGGGTCACATCGGGGGCCACTCACTGCGGTTGAACCTCCGCTCTCTTCGCCTCGCGAGGTCTTTTCTCGTGGTCACCCCAGTCCCCGCACTCGGTGATGACCTTCCACGTTTCGCGGATCCCCTCCTCCAGTCGTGCGATCCGGGCGGTCCCGCCGAGGCTCTCCTCGACCTCGAAGAACTCTCGTGCTTTCTGCTCATTAAACGGGCCGTAGCGCTTGACGCCATCGTGGTCGCTAAGAACTTCGACCCTGTACTTCAACCGGGAGATATTCATCATTATTCACCGAACGAGAGAGTCACCTGCCGCCCCATAAACCTTGGGGGGCCCCGTAACACGGGTCGGGACGGGAGACGTCCGAACCGCTTCCCCGCCGGAAACGACCTGTCGGTCCCGGGGACCCGGGGCGTCGCGCCGGAGACGGCACAGGTACGCCGATCGTCGCACTTGAGTCCCGGCTCGCCGGGACACCGGGTGCAGGCGGGAGTGGAATCGTCCAAAGATACGTCACCCGGATGGACATAGGGGGCCCGGCGATCCCCTTTTTCCGCCCCGGGGACGCGAGGGTTACGCTGCCGAAGAAAAGGCCTTTCGGCACGCGCAGTGCCGATTTCAGCCCCGCTCACCGTATCTCTGTTGGTAGGAGAGGTACCTTATATAGTATCCAATCATAACTCTACAGGCAGTGTTCTATCTGCATGAGCAATCCAATGGATTATAACAGAGGCAACAGCAGAAATTTCGGTGGACCGAGGAACTTCGGCGGCC
>JALNXI010000284.1 GCA_023230425.1 Methanoculleus sp.
ACCGCAAGATTGATAAAGACCATATCCTGCCACCCCTATTTCTTCCTCATCGCATCGACCGGGACGAGCTGCGAAGCCTTCCACGCCGGGTAGAACCCGGCGGCGATACTTGTTCCGATGCCGAACGCCATCCCGAAGATGATGAACCCGACCGCGCTCTGGTCGAAGACCGTGAAGTTCTCGCCGAAGGTCGTCCCCGCCGTGGCGACCTCGATCGCGGCGACGCTGATCAGGTAGCCGAAGGCGGTGCTCAGAATGCCGCCGACGACGCTTCCGATGACTCCGAGGATCACCGCTTCATAGAGGAACATCCGGAGGATCTCCCGGCGCAACGCCCCGATGCTCCTCATGACGCCGATCTCCCGGATGCGCTCGGTCACCGAGATGTACATGACGTTTAAGATGTTGACGGCGGCGACGACGAGGGCAATCCCGCCGATACCAAGGAGAAACATCGTGATCTGATCGTAAATCTCCTCGTACTGCCCGAGCATCTCGCGCGAGTCGGATACGTCGACCACCTCCTCGCGCCGGTTGATCCGGCTCTCGATAGCCTCCTTTACGGCGTCGATCTCATCGACGTTGCCCACCCGGACGATGACCATCGGGTAGGCGTCGTTGGTTCCGAAATGGCTCTCGTACCAGCCGTCGGGGACGACGATCGCATAATCCGGGTTGATATCGAACCCCATCCCCCGCTCCGCAAGCACGCCCACTACCCGGACGTTCTCGCCTCCGATCGTGATCCTTGAACCCGGGTTTATGCCGTACTCCCGGGCCAGGTGGATGCCGACAAGCGCGCCCGCCTGGTTCTGCCGGAGGTGCTGCCCCTCCGCGATATTCAGCAGGACGGGGATATCGTCCGGTGCGAGCCCGATGATCTGGGCATAACCGCTCTCGCCGCGGCCGAACTCCACCTCGTCCGCCCCCTGGAGCACCGGGATCGTCCGGTGCGGGTTTGCCGCCCGCCGGATCTCCTCGACCTCGCGGGCGGGGATGGCGGCGTCCACGACCGTTCGCGGGTCTCCGGCGAAGGTTCCGCCGATCGCGGTGTGCGGCGTGATCACGACGGTGTCCCCGACGTCGGTGATGATGTTCGCGGCAAGGAGGTTGATGCTGTTACCCATGACGCCCATCGAAGCGATGGCGACGACGCCGATGACGATCCCGATGATCGAGAGCGCCGAGCGTACCCAGTGCCTCTGGAGGTTTCTTGCCGCGAACGTAAAGAGCATCACGCCAGTCTCCCGTCCACGATCCGGATCGTGCGGTGGGCATACCCGGCGACGTTGGGGTCGTGGGTGACCATGACGATCGTCTTTCCTTCGCGGTTCTCCTCCGCGAGGAGGTCCATGATCGTCGTCCCAGTCTTCGTGTCAAGGTTGCCGGTCGGCTCGTCACAGAGGAGGAGGTCGGGGTCGTTGACGAGCGCCCGGGCTATCGCGACGCGCTGCTGCTCGCCCCCCGAGAGTTCGCCCGGCCTGTGGGAGAAGAGGGCATCGCCGAGGTGCATCGCCCGCATGACCTCGATTGCACGCCGCCGGCTCTCCTCCCGGCCGGTGGTGAGGACGATGGGGAACTCGACATTCTCGACCGCCGAGAGCAGCGGGATGAGGTTGAACTGCTGGAAGACAAACCCGATGCGGTCCCGCCGGAGTCGGGTGAGTTCGTCGTCGCTCATCCGGGAGATCTCCTGCCCGGAGAGGTAGATCTTCCCGGTAGTCGGGACGTCGAGGCACCCCATCATGTTTAAGAGCGTCGACTTCCCGGAGCCCGAGGGCCCCATCACGGCGATGAACTCACCCGCCTCAACGGTGAGGGAGACATGGTCGAGCGCCACGACATCGCCGGCAGGGAGTGGGTAGACTTTGGTGACGTCCTCGAACCGGAGGATGGGTTCGCCGCTCATCGCCGCCGTCTCCGGATGTACCAGAGAATCACCAGGCCGGCGGCGACGATCAGCACTACGGCGACGGCGGCCGGGACCAGTACCCCGCCATCCCCGTCCTCCTCTCCGGTGCGATTCTCAAGCGAGATCGGCCGTGTGGCAGTGTAGAGGTTGCCGTCGTCGTCCCGGTACTCGACGACGAGCAGGATCTCGGTCACGTCTGCATCGGCCCCGAATGTCACCTCAAACGTTGAGATGTCGTCGGGGTCGAGGGTCCCGACAACGTAAACCCGGAACGGGTCGATTGGCGTTGCCGGCGCACCGGAGGTGACGAGCACCGATCGCGCGGACTCGAGGCCCGCGTTCATGACGTCGCCCGTAACCTGGTAGCCCCCGGCGGTGGGCGCGACCTCGACGTTGGTGATGACCGGGTCGGCCTGCTGTTTATCCTCGTCGAAGGCGACCGGCAGCACCAGGTCGCTGGTGTGGGTGTTGATGCCGTTACGCCAGACCACCCGGAAGGTGACGTTCGTCTCCACATTGGGTGTCAGGTTGAAGAGGACGGTCGCCGTACCGTCAGGGGCAAGAGCGCCGACAAAAGCCCCGGTCGGGGTGACGGTAAAGCCCTCGCCGAGCGGCATCACCTGGACGCCGGAGGCAGCGTTCGGACGGGGGTTCCCGACCCGGACGGTGATGGCGGCCGTCCGTCCCTCGGAGAAGGCGTGCGGCCTCCCGGCCACCGATGCCTGGAGCACCGTGCCGTCGACCCGGACGGGGACCGGGTGGCTGAGGGTCCCGTTCTCCCGGAGGTCGAGGGAGAAGCGGGGGTAGTAGGTCCCGTCGGGAGCATCCGCCCGGACGGCAAAGATGAACGTACGGTTGAGGCCCGCCCCGATATCACCGACCGAAGGGTAGGGGTCGCTTGCCGGGACGACACCGTCCTCGTAGAGGCGGGCCCGGCCGAGCGGGACGGTCGAAGGACCGGTATTCTGCACGACGACCGTGAGGGTCCCCTCATCACCCGGCATCAGGACCACCGGGTCGACCGCGGTGGATGTCGCCGTCACGTCTCCCGGGGCCGCGGCCGCGGGGGAGAGGAGGAGGCATACCAGGATGAGCAGGGCCGCGACGGACCCGGGATGATCGGTTCCCACACTGGAGAATGGAGAGAACCCCTACTTCAACGTTGCTCCCGGAGGCCGGCATAAAACCTTTGACGGCAGAGAGCGATAACTCTTGAGACAACCGTCGCCCCACCAGGGATTCGAGGAGAGCATGGGACAGAACAACATCCTTATCATCGGCCACAGGCAGCCCGACACCGACAGCATCTGCAGCGTCATCGGCTACGCCGAGCTCCGTAACCACACGGAGCCCGGCAAGTATATCCCCGCCCGGTGCGGGGAGGTGAGCCCGGAGACACGGTTTGCACTCGAGACGTTCAACGCGGAGGCACCGGTCTATATAGCAAGCGTCGAGCCCAGCG
>JALNXI010000285.1 GCA_023230425.1 Methanoculleus sp.
TCGCCAGCGGGGACGGAAAGATCCTGGAGACGATCGGCTCCGGGGCTGCCGGAAACACCGACGGGTCCTTCTCGGAGGCCGCGTTCTACCTGCCTGAGGGCCTCGCCTTCGACGAAGAGGCGGGTATCCTCTACGTTGCAGATACCGGGAACCACATGATCCGGCAGGTCTCCTGGCCAGACCGGAGGGTTACGACAATCGCCGGGACGGGCCTCTCGGCACCATCGCCCGGCGAAGGCGGACCGGGTACCGGTGTGGCGCTGAACGCGCCGTGGGATCTCGCACTGCTGGGAGGCTGCCTCTATGTCGTGATGGCCGGAGCGAACCAGGTCTGGCGGCTGGATCTCGCGACCCATGAAGTAGAGCCTTACGCCGGGTCAGGCCGGGAGGCCCTGGTCGACGGCCCGCTCCGGGAGGCCGCCTTTGCCGGCCCCTCCGGTATCGCCACCGACGGTGAGGTGCTCTACGTGGCCGACAGCGGGGCTTCGGCGATCCGCCGTATAAAGCGGGGGATGGTCGAGACGTTCATCGGGCACTCCCTGGAAGACTTCGGCGACCTCGACACCATCGCCGGGATGGCGCGTATCCACCACCCGATGGGGGTAGCCTGGCGGCAGGGATCGCTCTACATCGCCGACACCTACAACCAGAAGATCAAAGAGTTTGACCCGGGCACCGGCTGGGTCCTCACCAGGGTCGGGAGCGGCGGCCGCGGCTACCGGGACGGGTTATCGGGGGACGCAAAACTGAACAGGCCGGATGGCCTGGTTCACTTCAGAGGGCTCTGGTACATCGCAGATACCGGCAACCATGCTATCAGGGTCTACGATCCGGTTCGCCACATGGTCTCGACTCTGACACTCTGGAAGTAGGGGCGGGCGGAACCCGAACGCCGGGCGCCGGAGACCCATACTTTATGTTGGCTTGGGAAGAGAAGAGGGACAGAGTATACGTTTCCGGTGGAAAATATGCGGACGAATTATGCACTCCTCACAACCGCCCTGGTTCTCGGAGCGGCGGTTCTCATCTGTGGTTGCACAGGTCTGCCGGGAGGCGATGCCCGGAACCAGACAACCAGCGCGTCTGCCGGCGTTCCGGTCGGTGAGAACCTGACAATCGATGAGGTGCTGGTCCGGGACGGCAACTTCTCAACATTTGTCCAGGCGATCGATGCAGCCGGGCTTGAGAAGACGTTCACCGGGCCGGGCCCCTACACGGTCTTCGCACCCACCGATGAGGCTTTCAGCCGGCTTCCGGATGCCGTAATGGAAGAACTCTTCGACGACCCAAAGGGCAACCTCGCCGAGGTCCTGCTCTACCACGTGGCCCCGGGCAACTGCATGGCTTCCGGGATAGCCGCAAACGGTACCATTGCGACCGTGCAGGGCAGCCCCATCGCCGTCGACGCAACCGGCGGCAACGTGATGGTAAACGATGCAGAGGTGATCCGGGCCGATATTCCGGCGGCAAACGGTGTCATTTGTGCCATTGATGCGGTCATGCTCCCGCCGGGGATGACCGAGACCGCCGTGAACGTGACGACGAACATGACCGGCTGAGGCCTCTCCCCGGCCACTCTTCTCCTGCCGGTGCGCCGCATCGTATACAATAATTGAAGGTCTCCTCCGTTGAGGGGGGTGCCTATCCACCTCTCCTGCCTGGACAGGCCGCCTGCATGAACCCGCCCGACTGGATGGCCGGTATCCTCTCCGGATCTCAAAAGAACCCATAAATAACAACTGTTTTCCCACGACCCCACAAACAGTGAGCCACAACCAGGCTCCCTCACGATCGCTCATGCCCCGCTTCAACCTCAGTCCGTCGCTCATCGGCTGGTTCTTCTACCACGACTGCGAGCGCTACCTCCGCTACCACGCGACCCCGGAGCAGGAGCGCGAGAAAGTCGACATCCCGGTGGTCACGATGGACCAGAGCCCGACGACCCGGGCCCTCCTGGATGCGGGCATCCGGTGGGAGGAGGAGGTGATCCGGACAAAACTGGCGGGACGGGTGCGGCTCCCGGGGGGGACAGGCCCGATCACCGGACGGTCGTTCTCCATCGAGGAGAGTTTCAACCTCTTCCCCCGGCTCTCTCCCGGGGAGGCAATCTACCAGTCGACCATCCCGGTCTCGGTCCACTTCCTGCGCAACTACGGTCTGGACCCTGAAGTTCACCGGTTCTCCCCCTGCCGCCCCGACCTCATCCGACTTGGCGAGGGGTCCGGCGGGGAGCCGCAACTTGGGGTCATCGACATCAAGGCGAGCGAAGACCTCAGTGTCAGCCACCGTATCCAGGCGACACTGTATGCCCTGATCCTCGATCACGCCCTGGACCTGCTCGGGATCGATCTCCCGGTCGACATGGACCGGGCGGAGATCTGGCTCTCGGGAGAGGATGAACCGGATTCTTTCAGCCTGCACCTCAACATACGGGTGCTCGAAGACTTCTTCCGCCACCGCCTCCCGGATATTCTTGCCGGCCCGCCGGAGGATGTGCCCTGGCACATCACGTCCCGGTGCGAGTCCTGTGAGTTTTACCCCCACTGCCGCGAGGAGGCGGAGGCCTGCGCCTCGGTCTCCCGGATACCGGGCCTCTCGTCCGTCGCGCGGCGTTACCTCCGGGAGGCCCCGTGGTGCCCGGGGCAGCCCATCAACACCCTCCCCGACCTTGAGAAGTTTCTCGCGGACCCGGCAAGCGACCGGCACCTGGATAACTGCGGGTCGCTTGCAAACCAGGGCGACCGCCTGCGGGCGACCGTCCGGGCTCTCTCCGCGGGAGAGGTCATCCCGCACGCTGAAACCTCGCTTGCCCTCCCCGTCTACGAGGATATCGGCATCGTTCTCGCGCTCCAGAAGGACCCCGTCTCCAGCCGGATATACGCTCTCGGGTATCGGCGATTCAAGGGCGAAGTGGTCTATGGGGCACCTTCCCACGAAGCCGTCTTCGTCGCCGAAGACCCCGATGACTGCACCCGGGTGCGGCGGGAGTTTCTCCAGGCACTCACCGCAGAACTTACGGCCGTCCACGACTACAACCGGGGCCGCGATTGGGCGGGCCAGAAGTCGGTGCAGACCTACGTCTACGACACCTACGAAGCGGAACTCTTCACCCGGCTGCTTGGGGAGGCGCTCGAAGACCCCGCGACGGCTGAGGATGCTCTCCGGCTGCGGTTCTACTACCAGGATCCGGGGGTCGCCCTGGGGTCCAGCCACCCGGCAACATCGGTCCCGTTCCCGATCGTCGTCATGACAAGGGAGATCCGGCGGCTGCTTGCGCTCCCTGTCCCGTTCAGCCTCCGCCTGCCGGAGGTCCTCGCGGCCATCCCCTCTTCCCGGTTTGCGTATCACCTCGACCCCGCCGGCCTCTTCTGGA
>JALNXI010000286.1 GCA_023230425.1 Methanoculleus sp.
GCAGGTAGAAGGGAGCGAGATACCGGATGTCGGGAATGATACCATTGCTGGTATTGAGCCCGTGCATCGACCGCAGATACGCTGCCCAGACCGCGATGCCGACGATGACGAGGAACACGATGATCTGCCGGTCCGCCGCAGTGAACCGTTCGGGTTTCCTCCACAATAGGATGGGCAAGACAACCAGCGTGATGATGATCAGCGGCGAGACCGCGACGAGGCTCATGTTCCCCGACGCCGGGGCAAAGAGGATGCCGAAGATATCCCCCGGGCAGGCTCGACTACGACGATGTGAAGTGGTTCGTGACCATCGAGAGGAACCCCGAGATCCCTCCCGACGGCGCCAGGACCGCCTGGACGACGTCCCCGATCACCTCGGCCGAACCGATGAAATTCCCGTCAGACCCGCCACGCCAGACTCCGCTCTGGTAGACGTGGAACGAGGGCGCCAGCGGGTTTCCCGTCACGCAGATGTTGTTGATAAGGAGCGGCACGGCCCCCGCGAGGGTGGCAAGGGGTATGCAGAGCGCTTTTATCGTCTCCGTTGCCGGCCCCCGCAGGAGCCGGTGGGAGACCTGGAGCCCAACGAAAAAGAGGATGGCAAAGAGGAAGATGAGCACCGAATGAGGTTTCTGTTCAGGAAACAGGAAATTGCCCCCTGCTCCGGCTGCCCCCGGGGTTCCTCTGCCCGATCCGGCTGAGATTTTGTTGTTGACCCTCGTCGTGAACTCATTATAACCGCCCGAATACTACGCAATGAAGAGTTAATTTATGGATTAGTTATTTTTGGGCTCGTCAATTTTTATATCTTCGTAAAAAATCCGACTGTAAGAAAAGAAGTCTTTATAGGGAACACCGTGTAGCAACAGGAACGTGGCACAGGGGAGAAGGCGCCGGATGTGGAAAACATCATCTGCGATTTCCTGACCAGCAGTTTTCTGTGGTTCTAAGGACCCAGTTGGAGTAGGGTTCCCCCTCGGCCCAACCACTCCCTGCCTCAGGGTGACACCGGCTGTTTGAGATTGCTGCCGCCCCATCAACAAATGGCGGTCGGGCTCACGATCTGGTCATCATCATCAGCCCTGTTGCTTGTCCACCCGAACCGTTCCCTCACAACCCCCAGAACACAGTAAACCGACCGTAAAACAAATATCATTATGAACAAAGTTTATTAATCATGACAATGATATAATTCAATATTATGGTGGGGGTAGACCAGGCTCAGATTGATAAAATACTCTCCGGCGCGTCCTCCGAAGACCCGGAGGCCCGTCTCGACACCCTCGAGAAGGAGCTGGACTTCGTCAAGACCTCAGTCAAACGGCTGCTCATCGACCTCCGGGAGCGAATGAACGAGCTGGACAATCCGTTCACCAGCGCCGCCGCGTCCTACACAGGGAACCGGTTCGAGCCGCCGGATGTCGCCCTGGGGGAGGAGGACTCAGACGATGAGGTGCCCATGCTGGACGGTATGTCGACCAGTCCGAAAGGGCAGGAGATGCATGGAGGCCGGGAGGATCTCGGCCTGGACGGCGGGCTCTTCCCCGCCGACCTCGGGCTCGCTGCAGGCGGCATGGGTGCTCTCCCGGAGGCAAAGCCCACAGGGAGACTCAAGCTCCACAAGGTCCACCGGCTCTTCGCGTGGGTGCACCAGGGGTGCTCCAGGTACGGGCACGAACACATGACGATCATGATCGACGCCTACCGGTCGATGGACTATATTAACGACGACGTCGCCGACCAGATCCGCGAGATCATGCGGATGGCGCCCGAGACCCGGAGCGACGTCCATGACATCGGCCCGAACGAGTTCGTCTCCGAGCTCTATGTTTTAAACCGGATCCTCGACCCCGAGGACGCGACGCTCGACCGGGATATGATCGAGGTGCTGATGCTCGCCCACCGCCCGGGGGAGCAGGGCGCCAGGACATCCTCGCGAGAACAGGATGCCGGCGATACCTGGATCGAGTTGCTGGACAGGATATGATGGATGTCGAGCGAAACCTTCACCACCGCGATGTTCCTTATCGCCGCCGTCATATCGGCCGGCGTCCTCATTAACGCAGTCTTTCCCGTGGTCTACACCCTCGCGGGTACGATCTCGTCGTCCTCGCACAAGGTGGACGAACGGCTGAGCACGGATGTGAAGATCGTCACGACATATGCCAGCAGCGGGAACAATACTGCCCGTATCTGGTTAAAAAACATCGGCGCCGGCAGGATTGCCGATGCCAACGTACGGCAGGCCGACGTCTTTCTCGGGGGCCAGGGAGACTTCGTCAGGCTTGGCCTGGTATCGGATGCGCCGGCACAGAACCAGTGGACCTACGAGATCCTCGAGGATACGAACAACCACTGGGACCCCGGCGAGACCCTCTACATCCAGGCAAAGACCGACAAAATCCCTGCAAAAGGAGATGTCGTCTACTTCCAGTTCGTCCTCCCCACAGGGCTCTCCCGGTCGACCACCTTCACCGCGGGTGTCTAGCCATGAGTGCAGGACCTCTCATCGCATCCGGAGTCGGCATCCTCCTCCTGGTCGCCACCGCCTATGTCCTGATCGGCGGCACCCTCGCAACCACAGAGGTGATGGTCGAAGCGCAGAGCAACCTCGCCATCCACCAGGAGGCCCGGATGCGGACGGCGATCGCGGTCCAGAACACGTCCATCGCCGACTCCACCCTCTTTGTCGAGGTGAAGAACACCGGGAGCGAACCGGTCGTCGACGTCTCGTCCGTCGACGTCTACCTCCAGAGCGAGGGTGTTCCGGTCTATATCCCCTTCGGAAACTGGAGTAAGGTGAGCATAACACCCGACGACGTCCACCCCGACGAGTTCGACCCCGGCGAGACCCTCAACCTCTCCGTCACGTACCAGGAAGACGTCAACCCCACGTGGGTCCAGATTGTCACTCCAAACGGGGTCTCCAGTTCGGCGTACATAACAGGTGAATAGGAATGGCCAGAAGCGAAGACGCAGACAGCAGTATTCTCGAGCTGCCCGACAAGACGATCCTCTCGACCGGGAACTCCGAACTCGACAAGAAGCTCGCCGACGGCCTCCCGCTTTCGTCGCTCAACCTCATCGAGGGTGAGAACGACACCGGCAAGAGCGTGCTCACCCAGCAGATCGTCTGGGGGGCCTTAAAGCAGGGGTTCAACGTCGACCTCTTCTCGACCGAGAACACGAGCAAGAGTTTCCTCTCCCAGATGGAGTCGATGAGCCTCGACATCTCCGACTACTTCGCCTGGGGTTACCTCAGGGTCTTCCCCATGCACGTGGTGGGGTTTGAGTGGACGAAAGAGAAGATGCAGGGGACACTCGAGCGAATGATCCACTACATGGAGCAGAGCAGAGCAGACGT
>JALNXI010000287.1 GCA_023230425.1 Methanoculleus sp.
TGATGTAGTGGTACGGCCCTGACTCTGCGATCGCCGTAACCCGGAGCCCCGCCTCTGCCATCAGCGACGCCGCATGCTCCGTGCTGAACTTCTTTGCGGGCGGCGGGCCGAGGGGGAGGGGTTCCTTCTTCCAGTCCACGTCGACGATCAGGCCTGCAGGAGATGCCATCCTCTTTGCGTTGGCGAGCACCCGGACAGGGTCGGCGAAGTCGTGGAGGTCGATGCCGAAGAAGACGACGTCCGCACAGCCGTCACAGAGGACGATCTCTTCGGCCATCCCCTGGTGGAGGACGACGTTGTCGAGCCCCTCGCGGAACGCTTTCTCCTGCAGCAGGTCCAGCGCTTCGGCGTCGATATCGATCCCGCAGACGCGGCCGTGCGGTTTGACCATCCGCGCCGCAGGGAGTGCGAAGAACCCGTCCCCGCACCCGACATCGATGAAGGTACCTCCGGGAGCAAGCCCGATCCCCTCAAGGATGGACTCGGGGTGCTGCCAGAGCCTGCGGGCGGCTTCATCTTCACGTGAGTGTCTCCGGGAACGCATATGATGCACCATACCGGCCTGGGTGGTGTGCATCACTGAAGAACCTGCTGCTCCCCGGTAGCGGTTCTCCAAGACCTGCGGTGAATTATCATCAAAAAAGAGTGCCCGGGGACCTGCCGCTCCCCTCACTTCACCGCCTTGCGGATCTTCTCCTGCACTTCCGGCTGCTCCAGGTTCATCTGGTGGGCGGTCTGGATATGTCCTTCGACTCGCTTCATCAGTTCGTTCTCGCTCTCTGCCTTCTCCTCAAACTCGCACGCAAGGCCAAGGTCTTTGCATCTGAACGTCTTGACATTCTGCATTCCTCTCACCAGCCGGAGTTATATGCTGAGTATGATATAAAAATATCGTCGTCGTCTTTCCTGCCGTAACCCCTCCGGCGCAGCCTGTACAGCCGGGTGCACCCGGCCCGGCCCCACCCTGTCGCTCCTGCACCGTCGCCGTGCGGCACTCCGCGACGAGCGGCTGGCCCTCCGTCAGTGGAATTACGCCTCCCCACCCGGGTGCGGCTTCCTCCTCCTGCACTCCACCATATCCCCGATCAGCCCGTCCTGCAGGGTGGCGACCCGGCAGAAGTACTCCTTATGCCACTCTTCGTGCGAGACCATCAGGATAGTCTGGCTCAGGTCCTCGTTCAGGCGGGCGAAGAGGTCGAGGATGCTCCTTGATGTCTGGCTGTCCAGGTTGGCGCAGGGCTCGTCGGCAAGCAGAATGCTCGGATTGTTCACGAGCGCCCGCGCAATCGCCACCCGTTGCTGCTCCCCCCCCGATAGTTCGCTCTGCCGGTGGTCCATACGGTCGCCGAGGCCCACCCGTTCGAGGATTCCGGCACTCTTCTTGAGGTACTCCTCTTTTCTGGCCCCCCGGACAAGCGATGTCAGGTAGACGTTCTCGAGCGCGGTGAGTTCGCCGATGAGGGCGTAGTCCTGGAAGACGTAGCCGAGCCGGTTTAGCCGGAAGAGGGTCCGCCGGTGGTCGGAGAGGCCGAGGACGTCGGTCCCGTCGATCGTGATCCTGCCGGAGGTGGGTCGGTCAAGGAGCCCGAGGATGTGCAGGAGTGTTGACTTACCGCTGCCGCTCGCCCCCATAATCCCGACAAACTCCCCCTTTGCGACCTCAAGCGAGACGCCCCTGAGGGCGTGGACCTCCACTCTGCCCATGGTGTAGACCCGGGTGAGGTTCTCTGCGACAATCACATCTTCACCCCCTGATTGCGGTAAGGATATCCTCCCGTGCGATCTGCCACGCGGGGATGTAGCCTGCTACCACCGAGACCGCAAAGAGGCTTGCGACGCTCCGGAGGATGGCCGGCGCCTCCACGACCGGGTAGACCGGGCCGCCGGGGAAGACGAGTGGGTAGGCGGTCAGGTAGGTCGTCACCCCGGCGTTCAGCGCCATCCCGGCCAGCGCCCCGACGGCGGTGATGAAGAGCACCTGGAGGACGTAGGAGTTGATGATGATCTGCTGGTCGATACCGATCGCCTTTAAGATCCCGATCTGCCGCCGCCGGTTCACGGTGTTGATGAAGATCACGATGAAGACCACTACGATAGCGATGATCAGGCTGACCAGAGTGGAGATGGTGTTGATGATGTTGAAACTCTGGATCGCCTGGTCAACGAACCCCCCAGCCTTCTCCCGGAACGTCCGGATCTCCTCCTGGATGCCGTAGGAGAGGAATTCTGTCTTGTACTCCTCCTCCCTGCCGTCGACCTCGGTCTTCACCAGGATCACGGACGCCTGGTCATGAAGCCCCAGCACCCCGCTCATCTCGCGGCTGGTGACGAAGGCTGCCGTATCGACGCTGAAGGACTGGGTCTCGTAGATCCCCTTCACCCGATAGGTCCGCGTCTCCCCATTCGGGTAGGCTACCTCCACCGAATCGCCGACCACGACCCCCTGGAGCGAGGGGAGGCCGCCCGCCTCTTCGCCCTCCTTCCCCGCGAGGGTCGCGCCCAGAACGATCGCATCGGTATCCCCGTTCGAGAGGAACTCCCCTGCGGTCATGAAGTCGGCGATCTTCGTCACCGATCGCTCATCCTCCGGTGTTATGCCGTAGAGCGTGCTTGCGGCGTTCCGACCCCGGTAGAAGTAGGTCACCCCGGCGGCTATCCGGGGTGATGTGCCGGTGATCCCCGGGATCCGCTCGACCTTCTTCTGGAGGGTGGTCACGTCGCCGATGTACTGGCTACCCTCCCGGGGTTCGATGACGAGGTTCCCGAAGTCGAAGTCGATTGACTGGGTGTTGAAGGTCTCGACGACCCCGGAGATGATGGAGGGGAGGAAGACCAGGTTTACGAAGATGAGGGCGATGATCATGATCGTGAGGGCGAGCGTCCCCTTGCTCCCGCGCTCTATGGACTTCCAGGCCAGGAACGCAGAGACCCTGAGGCTTGTGAACAAGGTGGTCACTCCCTCTTTCGTCTCCGGTACCAGAAGGCCGCCGCCACGATAACGACGATGAGGACGGCTGCCGCGATGACCAGGGCCGGGACCGAGTTTGATTCTGCAACGACCAGGTTCAGGGTCTGCTGGGTTGCGTGCTCTCCGTAGTCGTCGGTATACAGGATGGTGAGGGTATAAGGAAACTCTCCCTCCCGGCTGGTCTGCAGGCTGAATACGGCGGGGCCGTCGTTACCGGGCTCTATCGTCCCGAGAAACGCCTCTTTCGTCCCGGGTAAAGAGAGGCCGACGATGGCTGCCCGGACCGACTTCGCATCCGCCGTTCCGGTGTTCTCTATCCGGATCGTCAGGTCCACCGGGCTTCCGGCGGTGATCCGTGAGGGTTCGGTCCTGATGGAGGCGATGCCCATCTCGG